>NZ_CP089518.1:4667500-4967500 GCF_025917685.1 Bacillus cereus
GTTCACGTTGTTTGTTTCGTTCAGTTTTCAAAGAACTACTTGGTCGCTCATTTGCGACTTCCTTATGTTAACATCTTCGTTTTTCGATGTCAACTAAGTTTTTTAATTTCTTTTTTGTCGTTTTCTGCGTTTCCGCATCAGCGACGGTTATTAATATATCATGCAGAAAAATGAAATGCAACACCTTTTGAAAACTTTTTTAAAACTAACTACATTTCTTTTTTAATATCATATACTTAAACGAAATATCCCTTTCATTTCTAAGAGTTTCCTACATATATTCTATATAAAGTCACTCTACCCAAAAACATTTCTTACTATATAAATGTTTTATTCATATATCATATCATACAGGGAGGAATATATATGGACTATGCCGACTTATTAATTAAACTAGGTCTTTCGGCTATTTTAGGATTCGCCATCGGTTTAGAGCGCGAATTAAAACGTAAACCACTTGGTTTAAAAACGTGTTTAGTTATTTCTATAATTAGTTGCCTCCTGACGATTGTTTCTATTAAAGCAGCTTACAACTTACCGCATACCGATCATATGAATATGGATCCACTTCGACTCGCTGCACAAATTGTATCAGGAATCGGTTTTTTAGGTGCCGGCGTTATTTTACGCAGAGGGAACGATAGCATTGCAGGACTAACGACCGCCGCCATGATTTGGGGTGCTTCTGGTATTGGTATTGCCGTTGGAGCCGGATTCTATATTGAAGCGATTTTTGGAATGTGTTTCCTTATGATTAGTGTAGAACTTATACCATTAACGATGAAATTCATCGGTCCTAGATCATTTCGTCAACGTGATATCGCAGTAAAACTTGTTGTACGAAATATGGACAATATCCCAATTGTAATTGAAGAAATAAAAGAAATGGATATAAAAGTTAAGAACATGAAGCTCAAAACATTGGAAAATGGTTCGCACTATTTACATTTGAAATTGTCTATCGATCAAAAAAGACATACTGCTGATGTTTATTATGCTCTTCAGCACCTTGAAAGTGTTCAACAAACTGAAGTAGAAAGTATGTAAGATGAAAAAACTCTCTTTTTAATTAGAGAGTTTTTCTTTTTTCTATAATGGTAACAATGAATGTAGTCCTGCAAAGTAAGGAGGAATAATAGTTTGAAATCCCGTCCAAATTTAGTAGATACATTTCGTGATTCCATTATTTTTCGTTTAATCTGTTTTATCATTGTACTTACTGCTTTTTCTGGCTTTCTTATACATACACTCGAGCCAGCTCACTTCACCACATGGTTCGACGGGGTTTGGTGGTCAATCGTCACCATTTTCACCGTTGGATACGGCGATTTTGCCCCCCATACAACGATAGGAAAACTTATTGGTATCGGTATTATTCTATTAGGAACCGGATTTTGTTCTTATTATATGGTTCTGTTCGCTACTGAAATGATTAGTAAACAATATATGAAGATTAAAGGAGAAGAAGCTGCGACTTCTAACGGCCATATGATTATTGTCGGCTGGAACGAACGGGCAAAACACGTTGTAAAACAAATGCACGTATTACAACCAAACCTTGATATCGTTTTAATTGATGAAACACTTTCTTTACTTCCAAAACCATTTCATCATTTAGAATTTATAAAGGGTTGCCCCCATCACGATCAAACGTTATTAAAAGCTAATATTACAACGGCTCACACTATATTAATAACAGCAGATAAAGAAAAAAATGAAAGCTTAGCTGATACACAGTCCATTTTAAATATTTTAACTGCAAAAGGGCTCAACCCAAATATTCACTGCATCGCTGAACTTCTTACTTCTGAACAAATCCAAAACGCAACGAGAGCTGGTGCATCAGAAATTATAGAAGGAAATAAATTAACGAGCTATGTATTTACCGCATCTCTTTTATTCCCTTCCATTTCAGGTGTACTATTCTCACTTTATAATGAAATCTCTGATAACAAATTACAACTGATGGATCTCCCTTCGTCCTGCACCGGACAAACCTTTGCAAATTGTAGCTATACTCTTTTAAAGCAAAACATTCTCTTACTAGGTGTAAAGCGCGACGAGCAATATATGATCAATCCAGTTCATTCTTCCATTCTTATCGAAAGCGACATACTCATTGTTATTCACCATTAAAAAAATGATTTTCTAGTTCTTGTACCAATACTTTACCAATATTGACATACTTTCTCTTCACATCTCCATCTGGATCTTGCGGCTCCGCAAATTGATCCAATCCACTCGTTCCAGCTGTTAAAGCATTAACATTATCATCTAGTTCGTCTTGATATACGTGCGAAAGAATATACGGTGTTTCAAGACGGACTATTACACCAGGCACATCTAGTTCCCCATCCACCGCTGTAAATGGTACGCGTAAAAATTGATACCCTTCTTCTTCGTCGATTTTATAATCAAAGCATCCTTTATCATAATCCCAATTGCCGCCAATACTATATCCAAGTGGTTTCATAACCTCTTCTAACTTATATAACGCATATGTACTTCCTTCTAAATTTGATTGAATCGGAATCAAGCCCATCCCTCCTAGACTTTTCCTTTAGCATGTCCATTCCATTCTGAATATATATGAGATTCAACACAGAATGTAAGTTACTCGCCAAAAAATCACAAAAAAAACTGTTGGGGGCTCGTCCCCAACAGTTTTTTTATTTTAAACGCTCTTCTAATTCTGCTTTTAATTCTTCAAATCCTGGTTTACCAAGTAAAGCAAACATGTTTTTCTTGTATGCTTCTACTCCTGGTTGGTCAAATGGATTTACGCCTAATAGATAGCCGCTCATCGCACATGCTTTTTCGAAGAAGTATACAAGGTAACCGAATGTGTACTCATTTAATTCAGGGATGTTTACGATTAAGTTTGGTACTCCGCCATCGCTATGTGCAAGTAATGTACCTTCGTACGCTTTTGTGTTTACGAAGTCTATCGTTTCACCAGCAAGATAGTTTAATCCATCTAAATCGTTGTCATCTAATTCGATTTTTAGTTCGTGTGTAGATTTACCTACTTTAAGAACTGTTTCGAATAGATCACGGCGACCTTCTTGAATGTATTGACCTAATGAGTGTAAATCAGTTGAGAAGTTTGCTGAAGATGGGAAAATACCTTTTTGATCTTTTCCTTCACTTTCACCAAATAACTGTTTCCACCACTCAGAGAAGTAGTGAAGTGCTGGCTCATAGTTAACAAGCATTTCAATTGTTTTCCCTTTATTGTATAGGGCATTACGAACTACTGCGTATTGGTAAGCTGGGTTTTCTTCCAGTTCTGATGTCCCGAAGTCATCCTGACCAGCAGCTGCACCTTTCATCATCTCTTCAATATTTAAGCCACTTGCCGCGATTGGTAATAAACCAACTGGCGTTAATACAGAGAAGCGGCCGCCAACATCATCTGGAATTACGAATGTTTCGTAACCTTCGTTATCAGCTAATGTTTTTAATGCGCCACGTGCTTTATCTGTAGTTGCATAAATACGCTTGCGAGCTTCTTCTTTTCCATATTTCTCTTCTAATAACTTACGGAAAATACGGAATGCGATTGCAGGCTCTGTTGTTGTACCTGATTTGGAAATAACGTTAATAGAGAAGTCTTTACCTTCTAATACATCCATTAAATCTTTCATGTAAGTGGAGCTAATGTTTTGTCCAACAAATAGCACTTGTGGAGTTTTACGTTGTTCTTTAGATAGCGTGTTGTAGAAAGAATGGTTTAACATTTCGATTGCTGCACGTGCTCCTAGGTAAGAACCACCGATACCTACAACAAGTAAAATGTCAGAGTCATTTTTAATTTTTTCTGCGCATTTTTGAATGCGAGCAAATTCTTCTTTGTCATATTGAAGCGGAAGGTCTACCCACCCAAGGAAATCGTTCCCAGCTCCAGTTTTTTCGTGGATTGCATGATGTGTTACTTTCACTGCATCACGCAAATAAGTTAGTTCATTTTCACTGATGAAGGATAACGCTTTAGAATAGTCGAACGTTACATGTGTACTCATCTTTTTCCCTCCAATTATGTATATGTATTTCTGTATTCACTTTAGCGAAACTAAAGTTGTAAATCAAGCGATTCAACAATTGTAAACGTAACCAATATATATTTTTTAGAAAAAGTTCATTTTTTGCATAAAAATTCGCTTTTTTCGGTATAGATGTATATACATCCTTTTTAAACACATTTTTTATGTATAAAAACAACATAACTGCACCATTCTATAAAAGAGTTGATTAACTCAGCTCTTGCTCATGCTTCACAATTAAGGGGGGCTTTTTCATGAGTACATTGCAACGTATTGCATTAGTCTTTACTGTAATTGGTGCTGTAAACTGGGGACTAATCGGGTTCTTCCAGTTTGACTTAGTAGCAGCCATTTTCGGCGGACAAAACTCAGCTCTCGCACGTATTATTTACGGCATCGTTGGTATATCTGGGCTTATCAATCTTGGTTTACTCTTTAAACCATCTGAAAATCTTGGTACACACCCAGAAACAAACGAAATTCGATAACCAGTATGTCCTCTTCACCTCCGACATACGAATATGATTGCATGCAATCATATTTGCAAATATATATCATAAGATAAAGTAAAAGAGGAACGCTCATATGCGTTCCTCTTTTACTTTGTTAACTCGGACTCTTCAATCCATTCTGTCAGCTTTTCTCGCAACGTATTAAATCCGTCCTTAGATGGATTCGGTATAAGAATCCTTCCTTGTTTTCTTTTCGCCGCTTTTAACGATAAACTCATTTTTCTGTGCTCTTCATCAATTGAAAGTACTTTTACTTCTACTGTATCGCCGACTTTCAAAAAGTCATGAATATCCTTTACATATCCATTTGTAATTTCAGATATATGCACAAGTCCTTGTGTTTCTGCATCTAACGCTACAAATGCACCGTAATCTTGAATTCCAGTCACTTTCCCTGTTACAACCACTCCTGTTGTATATTGTTCTGACATATGAAACACTCCCATACGTTTACCATTTTCTCTACAAATGTAGATTGCAAAACAGATGTACTTATTATTAAATATCCGATTGGTGAATAAGTACCTTAAGTAAAATACCTAGGATACTCACACCTTATATTAGTAAATTATACCACTATGATAGAACTCATTCAAAATTCACGAAAAAATTTCCTGCAATACGTATAATTCTCCAATATTAGGATAGAATACTAACACATGGCTTTCTAGTATTCCCCCCCTTTTATGGACAAAACGTATTATGTTTTGTCCTTTTTTTATTCTCTATGAACCGTTCCATTCTCTTCATCGCTTCCATAAGTTGCTCAAGCGATGTTGCATATGAACAACGAATGAATCCTTCACCACTCTCACCAAACACACTTCCAGGAACAACAGCCACTTGTTCTTCTAATAATAATTGTTCTGCAAATTCTGCTGAAGATATTCCGGTTGAAGCTATAGAAGGGAAAACATAAAATGCCCCGCCTGGTACATGACATGTTAAGCCCATTTCATTGAAAGATGTCGCCATAAAGTTACGGCGTTTCTTATAGCTATCTCTCATTCGAATTACTTCATCATTTCCCCCACGTAATGCTTCAAGTGCTGCAAATTGAGACATCGTTGGTGCACACATCATTGAATATTGGTGGATTTTGAGCATTAATTCTGAAAATTGTACAGGGGCTGCAATCATCCCAAGACGCCATCCTGTCATCGCAAATCCTTTTGAAAATCCTGAAATTAAAATCGTATGTTCACGCATGTTTTGAATGCTCGCGAAACTTGTATACACTTCGTCATATACAAGCTCTGCATAAATTTCATCAGATAATACGATTAAATTGTGCTTCTCAACAATAACTGCTAGCCTTTCTAATTCAGATTTGTTTAACATTGCACCTGTTGGGTTATTGGGGGAGCAAAGTAATATTGCCTTTGTTTTCGCTGTAATAGCCGCTTCAATTTGTTCTGGTTGTACTTTAAACTCGTTTTCTAAAGTAGTCGCTACAGGAACTGGAACTCCTCCAGCTAATGATACAAGCGGTGCATAAGAAACGAAGCTCGGTTCAATAACGAGCACTTCATCATCAGGATTTATAATGGCGCGCATCGCTACATCTAACGCCTGGCTTGCTCCAACCGTAACAATGATTTCATCGTTTGGATCATAAGATACTGCAAATTGTTTTTTTAGATACTTTGCTATTTCTTGACGGAGCTCCAATAATCCTGCATTTGCTGTATATGACGTATACCCTTGTTCCAAAGAACGAATACATGCTTGCCTTACATTCCAAGGTGTAACAAAATCCGGCTCTCCTACCCCGAGAGAAATAACACCTTTCATATTTGCTGCTAAATCGAAAAATTTCCGAATACCAGATGGTTTTAAAGATTCTGCTGATCTGGATAGTTCAAATCGCTTCATGGTGTCACCACAATTCGCTTATCATCATCGTCTTTTTCATAAATAACGCCCTCATGTTTATACTTCTTCAAAATGAAATGAGTAGTTGTAGAAACGACAGATTCAATTGTTGCTAATTTCTCAGAAACAAACATCGCTACTTCCCCCATCGTTTTCCCTTCTAATGTAATAGAAAGATCATATGTCCCTGACATTAAATAAACGGATTTCACTTCTGAATAACGATAAATTTGTTCAGCAACCGCATCAAACCCAACGTCGTGCTTTGGCGTAACTTTCACATCGATCATCGCCGTTAAACCTGTATGTTCTTTCACCTTCGTCCAATCAATATGTGTTACATAATCCACAATAATCTTTTCATTTTCTAATCTCGCAACCATCTTCTTCACTTCTTCTACCTCTATATTTAACAGCTTCGCTAATGTATCTACAGATAATCGACTACTCTTTTCAAGACAAGCTAATAATTCTAATTCTTTTTCTGTCACCATATAAATCATCCTTCCTTTTCGTTTGTGTCTAAATTATACAAATACCTTTTCCTGTTTGAAAAGAAGATTTTTTTAGAGAATTATGTCAAAATGAAGTGAAACTTTAATCAGCGGGGGTTTTATTCATCCCCACTGATTATCAGCTGCACCAATCGGGATTAAGAGGAAAGGGGATGGAACCGTGAAACCAAAAGTATATATTGCCGAACCAGTTCCAACATTTGTAGAAAACTATTTATCAGAACACTGTGATTTTGATAAATGGGATCAAAACGAGAAAGTACCTCGTGATGTTCTATTGGAGAAAATAAAAGATAAAGATGGGTTATTAAATTTCGGATCTGCTATTAATGAAGAATTGTTAGATGTAGCTCCTAACTTAAAAGTAGTGAGTAACATTTCTGTTGGTTACGATAATTTTGATTTAACAGCGATGGAAAAGAAAAATGTTATCGGAACGAATACTCCATATGTATTAGATGATACAGTAGCTGACCTCGTTTTTGCTCTTATGTTATCTGCTGGTCGCCGTGTTTGCGAACTCAATTCCTATGTAAAAAATGGTGAATGGAACGCTGAAATCGGAAAAGAACACTTCGGACTAGATGTACATCATAGTACGATCGGTATTATCGGAATGGGACGAATCGGAGAAGCTGTCGCAAAACGAGCGAAATTTGGATTTGATATGGATGTCCTTTACTATAACCGTCGCCGTAAAGAAGAAGCCGAACAAAAATTTGATGCTACATATTGTGATTTACAAACTCTAATCAAACAATCTGACTTTATTATTCTTCTTACGCCATTAACAGATGAAACATATCATCTTATCGGGGAGAAGGAGTTTTCATTAATGAAAGAAACAGCAATTTTCATTAATGCCTCTCGCGGGAAAACAGTAGATGAAACTGCATTAATTCATGCATTAACAGAAAAGCAAATATTTGCAGCCGGTATCGACACATTTACACAAGAGCCTATCCAAAAAGATAATCCGCTCTTATCATTACAAAACGTTGTAACTTTACCGCACATCGGATCTGCAACATTAAAAACAAGACAACAAATGGCAATGACAGCTGCTGAAAATTTAGTTGCAGGATTACAAGGAAAAACACCACCTAATATTGTTCGTAGGTAATTATAAAGTGAAACTTTAATCACCCCTCACCAATCGGGCTCTTACGGGCAGTAAGACTCCCACAAATAGCGGGATAAATAAGCGAAAGGCAAGATGACGATGTCATCTTGCCTTTTTTTGTTAACATATTTTTTTCGCCCTTGGAGATGATATGAACAAAAATCAATGGAGTGACAAAAAATGAACCATGAATGCAAATGTCCTTACTTCACTTTTTCCACTCGCGGCACTACTATTCATTACGAATTGTATGAACATAATAATAAAAAAGAGCGACCTACTTTCGTACTCGTTCACGGCTTCTTATCTTCCTCATTTAGCTATCGACGGCTCATTCCTTTACTAACAAAGGAAGGTACAGTAATCGCCCTTGATTTACCACCATTCGGAAAAAGTGATAAATCTCATCTCTTTAAGTATTCTTATCACAATTTAGCAACAATTATTATCGATTTAATTGAACATTTATCGCTCTCAAATATTGTATTAGTTGGTCATTCTATGGGTGGGCAAATTTCTCTCTATGTAAACCGTATACGTCCTGAACTAATCTCAAAGACGATTTTACTATGTAGCTCTAGCTATTTAGCACGCGCAAACTTACCTTTAATGTATACTTCTTATTTACCGTTCTTTCATTTATACGTAAAGAACTGGATTATACGGCGCGGTATTGTTCACAACTTAATGAATGTCGTTCATGATCACTCATTAATTGACGATGAAATGAAAGAAGGTTACTCCGCCCCTTTTTATGATGATCGTATATTCCCTGCCTTAACTCGAATGATAAGAGACCGTGAAGGTGACCTATCTTCAAGCGAATTACAAAAAATCGAAACACCAGTATTACTCATTTGGGGTGAAAAAGATCGCGTCGTTCCTGTACATGTAGGACACCGTCTTCATAAAGATTTACCTAATTCAACATTTATCTCTTACGAAAATACAGGGCACTTACTACCAGAAGAAAAGCCCGAGCATGTTTATGAAGAAATCATGACATTTTCCGCACTGTGAAGCCAAACTTTAATCAATCCGAACGAACTAAAATAAACAAAAAGGCTGTCGTAAATTCCGACAGCCTACAATGAACAACTTCCGCCCTCTTTTAGTACAAGTAACTCCACAGCTAATTTCTCACATTTTTCAAGTGCAGGTACTTCCTCAAAAGACATAAAGTATATATGTTGAATCTTCTTTGCGATATATTTTGGATCGTCAAACACACTTACAACGTTCACAACATCGCTCGCTTCTGTTTCATAAAACTCCGGTCCCATTTGAAACGGGTCCCAATTTTTCACAAGCTCAATCATCTTTTCATATGCACCCATCTATTCCCCGCCTTTTCACTTTTTAATACTTTTCTTTATCCTATCACATCAGCTATTCTATAAGAAGAGAGAGAGAACTTTCATAACTTAACGGTTTTACAGAAGAAGGGGGCAAACATATGCAACTATTTCATAAAACGGTAAATCGGCGTGGTACACACAGCACAAAATGGGACACATATAAAAACGAAGAACTTCTCCATTCCTGGATTGCAGATATGGATTTTGAAGTACCAAAACCAATTCAAACTGCATTACAACAGCGTATAGAACATCCTATTTTCGGCTATACAATTCCTCCAGAAAATATTGGGGATATTATTTGCGATTGGACAAAAAGCCAATACGGTTGGGATATAAAAAAAGAGTGGATTGTATTTAGTGCAGGCATCGTTCCAGCTCTTAGTACGAGCATACAGGCATTAACGCAAGAAGGAGAATTTGTACTCGTACAACCTCCTATTTATCCACCATTTTTTGAAATGGTCAAAACAAATAATAGACAATTATGTGAGAGTCCCTTATTTAAACAAAATGGCACATATAAGATAGACTTCGAGCATCTAGAAACTCAATTTAAACAAGGTGTAAAACTAATGCTTCTCTGTAGCCCTCATAATCCTATTGGACGTGTTTGGACGAAAGATGAACTAACAAAACTCGGTTCGTTATGTACGCAGTATAATGTAACCGTTGTCGCCGATGAAATTCACGCCGATATTATTTATAAAGGCCATACTCATACACCGTTTGCTTCTTTATCTGAAGAATTAGCAGCATGCACTATTACTTGTATGGCTCCGAGCAAAACATTTAATATCGCAGGATTACAAGCATCTACCATTATTATTCCGAATGAAAATCTCCGTAATGCCTTTATGTCTATCCAACATAGACAAGGATTCCACGGATTAAATACATTTGCTTATACAGCAATGCAAAGCGCGTATACAGAATGTAATGATTGGCTAAATGAAATTCGATTGTACGTTGAAGATAATGCTCAATTTGCTTGTGAGTATATTCAAAATCACATACCAGCTCTTTCTGTAATTAAACCAGAAGGTAGTTTTTTACTGTGGATTGATTGTTCCCGCTTGAACCTTTCTCAAGATGCACGAACAGCATTACTTGAAGAGAAAGGTAAAATCATCGTTGAACCTGGTGAGAAATACGGGACAGGCGGGGAAGCCCATATCCGAATTAACATCGGCTGCCCACGATCTGTTTTAGAAGAGATTTTAAACAGACTACACCATACATTCTCATAACAACAAAAGCTACCTTTCACGGTAGCTTCTACTTTTTCTTCATATCCGACGCTTTTTTAACAATAACACCACAAGCAATTCGGTCACCAGATTTTCCTACTGGTTGTGTCATGCCATCATCAGCGTTTTCTGTAATAATAATAGACGCCCCATCTTTTCTATGAATCGTCGTTTTTCCTTCTTCAAGCGTTATATGCGGTGCATCGATTTCTGCTTTAATCTTTCCAGAACCATCTGCCACTACATTCGGTAAATCACCATTTTCCGCACCTTTCGGATTGAGGAGCCCATGTTTTTTATTATCTGGATTAAAATGATTCCCGGATGATTCGAAACTAGGCGCCTTACACTCTCCGATTTCGTGTACATGTAGCCCGTGTGGCCCTGGTGTAAACCCTTCCGCTTTGATCGTAATTTTCACTCCACTTGTTTGCTGAACTACTTTTGCAGTCCCCACTTCATCACCTGAAGCATTATGTAATTTCACATCAATTTCTTTCGGCTTCCCTTGGTCACAACCCGCCATTAGAAATAATAAACAACAACTGAAAAAAAGCCGTTTTTTCATTCTATTCCCTCCAAAATACTTTCTGCCCTTAGATTGTCCGAGCATAAAGGGAAACATACAATAATGAATTACTGTTTCTTTTCAGCTAAAAGCTTTTCTTCTACTTTCTGCAATCGCTCTGCTTCTCGTTTTGATACACGAATAAACATACGCCATGTAGCAACGGCACCAATGATAAATAGAACGCAAACAATACCTGGAATAATATACTCCGTTTTATCTTCAGGAAAATATAAAGGCATCATATAAAACACTCCTTATCAGGGAATTTATGAAAAGAATTAGCATCAGAATTTTCTGTCATATTATTTTAAATTATAGTTGAAGCCTGTCATATTCTCAAGGACATTCAAAAATCAACTGATTTCTTTGACTCCTTCTTATACTTTCCTTACTATAAACTTGAGGTGAAAAATATGAGAGAAACATTTGAAATTGGTGAAATCGTTACGGGTATTTATAAAACGGGAAAATACATAGGCGAAATTACAAATAGCCGTCCTGGCAGTTACGTCGTAAAAGTATTAGCTGTTTTAAAACATCCGGTGCAAGGTGATTTACATAATGTAAAACAAGCTGATGTACCATTCTTCCATGAAAGACGCGCTTTAGCTTTTCGTGAACAGACGAACATTCCAGAGCAAATGGTGAAAAAATATGAAGGAGAAATTCCGGATTATACAAAGTCACTAAAATTAGCATTAGAAACACAAATGAATTCATTTTCTGAAGATGATTCACCTTTTGCGGGGCGTAGTCTAGAAACACTTCAGCAATTGAAGCAAGATTACAAACTTTAAAAAACAAAACGACCAAATTACATGTTGTGCAATTTGGTCGTTACTGTGTACTCACGTTCTTTAACACTTTCGAAAAATCAACAAGTTCGCCTAATGTCGGAGGTGCTGGTTTGACTAAATACTCTTTATCTTTTTCTACTAATTTAAAAATATTATATGTCGTCATCGCATCATCAAGCGCACAATGATGCTTTCCTGTTCCTGCTTTTCCATATGCCTCAATTGCTTTCCACAGCCCTGTTTGATTTCTCTCTCCAAAAAACTTCTTATACTCAAGCGATAAATCACGACACTGTCCAAAGAATGGAAATTCTAAACCCGCCATTTCGCAGTTATGCTTTAAGACTTTCATATCCATATTTCCCCACGTTACAATTGTCGGTTTACACCTCTTTTCATATTCTGCAAGTTTCTCAACAAGTTCATGAAAAGAAATTCCTTTGTCCACTACTTCCTGTTTAATTCCTAAAAATTTTTTACATCGATCCGTTAAGGACGGAAATGTTTTTGGCCTGACATGTGATGCATACGTATCTTCCACCTTACAACCAACAACTGAAACGAGTCCTACCTCAATAATTTCCGGGAAAAAACCTTTTGGCTTTTTTCTATGCTGGGGCATCGTAAACTCAAAGTCTAAAAATAAAAATCGTTGTTCATCCATACGATCCCTTCCTTATCATCTTTGTCATTCCTTTCTATTTGACACTCCTACACGAACAAGCTCGAATGCTGATTCCATTTGAAATATTCAGATTGGATGTATCTTATATATATGTCAAATGCCCACAAATATTTTTAAAAATAAGAAAAAATGACCTATGCAGAAAATATGACAAAATAAACCCTTTCATTTACATCCGCCATTTTTCTACTTTATAATGGCGTTATGTGTGTTTCATCTAGTTAATTTTTTGACACACTAAGAAAAGTGAATGAAAGGAGATGAGAGTTTTGCATGAAACAACGCAAGAGCTCGCAAACTGGCAGTATTATTTCGCTATCGCAGTCTTTTTAATTACATATGCCATTATTATTTCTGAAAAAATTAACCGTGCTGTCATCGCACTTCTTGGTGCAGCATTCATGGTAATTGCAGGGGTCGTTGACTTACACAATGCCTTTACGAAACATATTGAATGGGGAACTATTACGTTACTCATCGGTATGATGATACTAGTAAACATTACAAGTAAGTCAGGTGTCTTCCAATACGTTGCCATTAAAGCCGCAAAAGGAGCACAAGGAAATCCAATTAAAATTTTAATTTCACTTTCCTTACTTACCGCGCTTGGCTCCGCATTTTTAGATAACGTTACAACAGTACTTCTTGTTGTTCCAGTTACTTTATCTATTACGCGCATCTTGCAAGTAAATCCTGTTCCATATTTACTTTCTGAAATTATTTTTTCAAATATCGGAGGAACAGCAACATTAATTGGGGATCCACCAAATATTATGATTGGTTCTGCAAATAAGCATTTAGATTTCAATGCTTTCTTACTAAACTTAGCACCAATTGTAATTATTATCATTGCAGTAACAGCAACAATGCTTTACTTCATGTACCGTAAGCAATTAATTGCTGATCCTGTACAAATTAAGAAATTAATGAGCTTAGATGAAAAACAATACATTAAAGACCCAGTATTAATGAAAAAATCTTTAACAGTACTTGGACTTACGATTGTAGGTTTCATGACTCATTCTATTTTCCATATTGATGCAGCTATCATCGCCTTAACTGGTGCTACTGTCCTTATGTTAATCGGTGTGAAAGAACATGAAATTGAAGAAGTATTCGCTAGCGTAGAATGGGTAACAATCTTCTTCTTCGCGGGACTATTCGTACTCGTTGGAGGACTTATCGATATCGGTCTTATCAAAACGTTAGCTCAAAAAGTAATCGGAATAACAGGCGGGGATATTTCTCAAGCATCTATCCTTATTCTATGGGTATCTGGTATCGCCTCTGCAACAATCGATAACATTCCATTCGTTGCAACAATGATCCCACTTATTAACGATATGGCAGTTGGGCTAGGTTTATCACCTTCTGATGCACAAATCGACGTACTATGGTGGGCATTAGCATTAGGTGCTTGCCTAGGTGGAAACGGAACATTAATTGGGGCTTCTGCTAACGTAATCGTAGCCGGAATCGCAAGTCGTGAGGGGCATAAATTCAGCTACATGGAATTCCTTAAAGTCGGCTTCCCCATTATGATCGTTTCATTAATCATTTCTCACATTTACATTTATTTCCGCTACCTTATGTAGTAGAAAAAGCGCCCTGTTAAGCAGGGCGCTTTTTTATGTCTCATTCAGTACCGATTTTTGGAAAAGTTACTCGTTATACCTCATCGGCTCATTTCGAATAATGAATAAATGAATCGGCAAGAAAACCGAAAATGTGATTACATGAATAATCGTAAATAATATCGCATTCGTTCCATATCTGTCCAAAATAGCGTAAATGAGATAAATAGACAGTACAATCGACACAGCCGCTGCTAGCAGACTTATAATTGGTACATAATTAAAAATAAAGCATGCGACATATATACCGAATACTTTCCACCCTGCTTCTTCTTTCAAGAAATCCGGCAATTTATCTTTCGCTAAGTCCCCCCATGTCTTACTATTTAAAAAAGGAATAAAAGCAAGAACACCATCCGTCGCCCCGTCATTTTTCGCCATCGTATAGAGTGCAAAAGCCGTTAACAAGTACGAAATAATTGCCCAAATTATTATAACAAGAATAAACGCAAAGCTAAGAGCAAAGAAACCTGCTAGTACGCCTTGATCTTCCATCTTATCCTCTCCTCTCTCTTCTCAACATATTTCATTACAGTGCAAGTTATGTTTTAAAATTCACCCAAACTCTTTGTATAATAAGAGAAGAAAAATAATAAGAGAGGAGCACATACCTATGCATCCATTTGTAAAGGCATTACAAGAGCATTTTACAGCTCATCAAAATCCCGAAAAAGCAGAACCGATGGCACGTTATATGAAAAATCACTTCCCTTTTCTAGGTATTCAAACACCTGAAAGAAGACAATTATTAAAAGACGTTATTCAAATACATACTCTCCCAGATAAAAAAGACTTCCAAATTATCGTACGTGAGCTTTGGGATTTACCAGAACGTGAATTTCAGGCAGCTGCACTTGATATTATGCAAAAATATAAAAAGCATATAAATGAAACTCATATCCCATTTCTAGAAGAACTTATTGTCACGAAATCTTGGTGGGATTCTGTAGATAGCATCGTTCCTACCTTTTTAGGTGGTATCTTTTTAAAACATCCAGAATTAATTTCTGCATATATTCCAAAGTGGATTGCATCAGAAAACATATGGTTACAACGTGCCGCAATTTTATTCCAGCTAAAATATAAACAAAAGATGGATGAAGAACTTCTTTTCTGGATTATCGGACAACTACATTCTTCAAAAGAATTTTTCATTCAAAAAGCGATTGGCTGGGTCCTTCGTGAATACGCAAAAACAAAGCCAGATGTAGTATGGGAATACGTTCAAACTAACGAACTTGCCCCGCTCAGTAAACGTGAAGCTATTAAACACATTAAACAAAACTATGGAATAAATAATGAAAAAATAGGCGAGACTCTATCATAGATAGACACGTTCCTCTATTGAGATTTAAAAAAGAACGTGTTAGAATATGTTCATTATTATTAATATAAGTAGCGATGACGGACTTATAAGTACTTGCACAAAAAGCGATTTGGGGATAGTGAAAGCCTGAAGCAGCAAGGAAACGGCAGTCTCGAGCAATACATTATAAAGTGGATGTGCATTTTGTACATCAACTAGGGTGGAACCGCGGGCAAACGCTCGTCCCTAGGCGAATAAGCCTTGGGATGAGCGTTTTTTTATGTTTTTTAAAGCATATACTGCTCGTTTCACAAGTACCAGAGTACGTCATCGCAAATACGTTAACTTTCAAAAGGAGGATTTTATTATGTATTCAATGGAACAAGTTGTAAACTTAGCGAAACATCGCGGTTTCGTTTTCCCTGGTTCTGAAATTTACGGTGGTCTTGCAAACACATGGGATTACGGTCCACTTGGAATCGAATTAAAAAATAACGTTAAAAAAGCTTGGTGGAAAAAGTTCATTCAAGAGTCTCCACACAACGTTGGTTTAGATGCAGCTATTTTAATGAACCCAAAAACTTGGATCGCTTCTGGTCACGTTGGTAACTTCAACGATCCAATGATCGACTGTAAAAAATGTAAAGCTCGTCACCGTGCTGACAAATTAATTGAAGATGCATTAGATGCAAAAGGCATCGAAATGGTTGTTGACGGTCTTACTTTCGACCAAATGGCTGACTTAATGAAAGAACATGAAGTAAAATGTCCTGATTGCGGTAGTGAAGAGTTCACTGAAATCCGTCAGTTCAACTTAATGTTCAAAACATTCCAAGGTGTTACAGAATCTAGCACAAACGAAATCTTCCTTCGTCCTGAAACAGCACAAGGTATTTTCGTAAACTTTAAAAACGTACAACGCTCTATGCGTAAAAAACTTCCATTTGGTATCGGCCAAATCGGTAAAAGTTTCCGTAACGAAATCACACCTGGTAACTTCACATTCCGTACACGTGAATTCGAACAAATGGAACTTGAATTCTTCTGTAAGCCTGGTGAAGATTTAGAATGGTTCGCATTCTGGCGTGAAACTTGTAAGAACTGGTTACTTTCACTTGGTATGCACGAAGAAAGCATGCGTCTTCGTGACCACGGTGAAGAGGAATTATCTCACTACAGTAACGCAACAACTGATATTGAATTCAAATTCCCATTCGGTTGGGGCGAACTATGGGGCGTTGCATCTCGTACAGACTTCGATTTAAAACGTCACATGGAACACTCTAACGAAGACTTTAACTATATCGATCCACAAACGAATGAGCGTTACGTACCATACTGCATCGAGCCATCTTTAGGTGCTGACCGCGTAACATTAGCATTCTTATGTGATGCATATGAAGAAGAGCAATTAGAAAACGATTCTCGTACAGTTCTTCGTTTCCACCCTGCTTTAGCACCATATAAAGCAGCAATCTTACCATTATCTAAAAAGCTATCTGAAGGCGCTACTGAAGTATTCGCAGAACTAGCTAAAGACTTCATGGTAGACTTTGATGAAACTGGTTCTATCGGTAAACGTTACCGTCGTCAAGACGAAATTGGTACACCATTCTGTATCACTTATGACTTCGACTCAGTTGAAGACAAAGCTGTTACAGTACGTGACCGCGACACAATGGAACAAGTTCGTATGCCAATTAGCGAACTAAAAGGTTTCTTAGAGAAGAAAATCCAGTTCTAATTATAAAAAAGAGGCCGCTCTAATGAGCAGCCTCTTTTCTATTTTTCACGTTTTTCTTTAATAGCTACTGTACATCTTGAAATACATAATAAGTCATCATTTTCATCAATGATACGAATATCCCAAACCATTGTTGAATGCCCTCTATGTATAGGTGTCCCAATCGCTGTTACAATTCCATCTTTCTTTGAACGAATATGATTTGCATTAATTTCTAAACCAAAACAAATACATTTCTCTTGATCAATTAAATTGTATGAACCAACGCTTGCTACCGTTTCTGCTAATGCAACCGATGCACCACCGTGTAAAAATCCAAATGGCTGATGCGTACGCTCATCAACAGGCATCGTAGCAACCACCTTATCTTCTGTCATCTCTAACAACTCAATTCCAAGCGAATCCATTAAAGTTTTTGACATATCGTTTCCCCCTTTTCCTCACTTTTAATCAAATGTATATTTTTACCTGTTTAATTTCAAACTACCTATAACACTTATATAAGGAGGTTTCACCTAAATGAAACAAAAATTTTGTATACTATCGCTTATATTCTCCTTGCTGACTATTGTACCAAATTGTGCACTAGCAGCCAAAGCATCTAACCTGACAATCGATGTTCAGACTGTAACGCAAAAAGGTAAGAAACCTTATATAGAATATCAAATTAATAGGCCTTCCTTTCACAACTTTTCTGACTCAAAATTTCAAAATAAGCTGAATTTCTATTACAAAAACTCTACTGCCAAATTTAAAAGTAAATTAGAAAAAGAAGCAAAGAAATATTATAAAGAAACAGAAGGATCTAGTACCCCTTTCCATCCATACGTTGCAAATGTTGACTATAAAGTAGCTTTAAACAAACGACCTTTTCTAAGTCTATATGTGAATTACTATCAATATACAGGCGGAGCGCATGGACTTTATACGTGGAAAGCAAATACATTTGATTTAAACGAAAAAAAGTTATTACACTTAGACGATTTATTTCAACAAGAGGATACATATAAAGAAATAATTCGTACGGAGATTGTAAGACAAATTAAACAAAATGAAGGCATTTATTTTCCTGATGCAGTCGAAAAAGTAACGAGCACAAAAAAGTTTCACTATTTTTTAGAACCAGATAATCTTGTGATTTATTTCCCTTTATATGAGATTGCTCCTTATTCAAGCGGAATCCCGCAATTTCATATTCCATATACGTTGCTAAGAGACTATTTAAAGCCTTTTTATCAAAATATTTTGATTGACAACAAGTAAATATTTTCGCTACGATAATGTTAACCTAAAAACAACAGGAGGTTAACATTATGAGAAAATTTCATGTTTTAGATTTAGCATTAGCTGCCATGTTCGTCGCTCTTATGGCTATTGGTGCAAACATTGTATCTTGGGCACCATTCTTGCAAGTAGCGGGCATCCCATTATCTATGCAACCATTTTTCGCAATTTTAGCAGGGCTTCTTCTTGGAAGTAGACTTGGCGCATTATCAATGACTGTTTATATGCTTGTTGGAGTAGCAGGTGCGCCAATCTTCGCTAACTTCAAAGCTGGATTTGGAGCACTTTTAGACCCTACTGGTGGTTTTATTATCGCATTTATTATCGTTGCTTACGTATCAGGAAAAATAGTAGAACAAAAAGAACGACCAACATTCAGCACCTTTGCAATTGCTTCGTTCACAGGAATCATTTTAACGTATATTATCGGTACTACTTACATGTACGGAGCGGTCAATATTTTCATGGGTGGTAATATGAGTTATAAAGCTGCGTGGATGATTATGATGTGGTTCGCAGTAAAGGACATTGCATTTACAATTATCGGTGCTATTATCGCACCCCGCATATACTATGCTGTACGTCGCTCGGCTTATCAGCATTCTCATTCGACGATTTCATAAGAAAAAGGAGTTGTTCCAGTAGGAACAACTCCTTTTTTATATTAAGACTCTTGATTCGTTTGCTCTTCTAAAATTTTCTTCATCATTGTGACCATGTCATCGCGTAATTCTGGGTGTTGCAGAGCCATTTCAATTGTCGTTTGAACGAATCCTAACTTTTCACCTACGTCGTAGCGTTTTCCTTCGAAGTCGTAAGCAAATACACGTTGAATTTCATTTAAGCTTTGAATTGCATCCGTTAACTGAATTTCGCCGCCCGCTCCAACTTGTTGCTGTTCTAAGAACATAAAGATTTCAGGTGTTAAAATGTAACGTCCCATAATCGCTAAGTTTGAAGGTGCAGTACCTTGCGCTGGCTTCTCAACAAAATTACGAACTTGATAACGACGACCCTCTTGCTCTAACGGATCGATAATTCCGTAGCGATGTGTTTCTGCTTCAGGAACAGTTTGCACACCAATAACAGAAGAAAGTGTTTTGTCATACTCGTCCATTAATTGACGTAAACATGGTTTTTCAGCTTGAACGATATCATCGCCTAATAATACTGCAAACGGCTCATCACCAATAAATTTACGCGCACACCAAACAGCATGTCCTAATCCTTTTGGTTCTTTTTGACGAATGTAATGGATATCTACCATTTTAGAAGAAGCTTGTACTTTTTCAAGTAACTCATACTTTTTCTTCTCTAATAAGTTTTGCTCTAATTCAAATGCATTATCGAAATGATCTTCGATAGAGCGCTTTCCTTTACCAGTAACGATAATAATATCTTCGATGCCTGATTTTACTGCTTCTTCTACGATGTATTGAATTGTTGGTTTATCTACAATTGGAAGCATTTCTTTTGGCATTGCTTTCGTTGCTGGTAAAAAGCGTGTTCCTAATCCCGCTGCCGGGATAATTGCTTTTCTCACTTTTTTCATGACAAATACCCTCGCTTTTCCTTTTAATTCTCTTAGTAAGGTGCAAATTTATAACATTATCTCTTAATAATCCTCTACATCATACAAAACTATAAGAAAAGAGGAGGCCGTTCTCCGTTCTCCCCTTTTCCTATCAGTAGCACTCTATTCTATTATAAACGATTCATAATATCTTCTTTAATAGTAAGTAACTTTTGTTCACTATTTTGTAAGGAATCATCTTGTACACCAAAGTAGAATTTAATTTTTGGCTCTGTGCCCGATGGACGTAAGCAGAACCAAGAACCATCTTCTAATTGATATTTTAACACATTTGATTTCGGTAAGTGAATCTCTTCCTTATTTCCACCTTGTAACGTTGTAATGATGCTCTCCTTATAATCCTCAACTGCAACGACTGTGAAACCAGCTACTTCTTTCGGAGGATTCCCGCGGAATGTTGCCATCATCTTTTGAATCTGTTCAGCACCGTCTTTTCCTTTTAACGTTAACGATACAAGATCTTCACGGAAGAAACCATGTTTCTCGAATACTTCTAACAGACCATCATATAACGTTTTGCCTTGTGATTTGTAGTACGCAGCTACTTCACATGCAAATAGAACAGATTGCACCGCATCTTTATCACGGCAGAATGGACGGATTAAATAACCGTAGCTTTCCTCATAACCGAATTGGAATTCATATTGTCCGCTTTCTTCATACTGTTTAATTTTCTCACCGATAAATTTAAATCCAGTTAACGTATCAACTGTATCTAAACCGTATGCTTTTGCGATTGTACGGCCAATTTCAGACGTTACGATTGTTTTTAAAACAACACCGTTTTCTGGAAGCGTTCCGTTTTCTTTCTTTTGTGATAATAAGTAATCAAGCATTAACGCACCTGTTTGGTTCCCAGTTAACACTTGGAACTCACCATCGTGATTACGAACTGCTACGCCTAGACGGTCTGCATCAGGATCTGTTGCGATTAACACGTCTGCGCCTACTTTTTCACCGTCGCGAATTGCATACTCAAACGCTGCATGCTCTTCTGGGTTTGGTGATTTCACTGTAGAGAAGTTTGGATCTGGTAACTCTTGCTCTTTTACAACTGTTACATCTGTAAATCCAACTTCTTCTAAGCCACGGCGTACAGAAATATTTGAAGTTCCATGTAATGGTGTAAAGACGATTTTTAAATCTTTTCCTACTTCTTTCACCATCTCTTTATTAATAATGACATTGTTCAATTCTGCTGCATATGCATCATCTACTTCTTGTCCAATTATATGTAATAAACCGTCAGCTTTTAATTGCTCTACATCAGCAACTTCAACTGTTAATTCATCTTCTACTGCATTTACGTAACTAATTAACTCATCAGCTTCTTTTGGAGGCAATTGTCCACCATCGTCACCATATACTTTATAACCGTTATATTCAGGCGGGTTATGGCTTGCCGTAAGAACGATTCCACTTACTGTATGTAAATGACGAACTGCGAAAGAAAGCACTGGCGTTGGGCGTAAGCTTTCAAACACATATGTTGTAATACCGTGTGCACCTAGTGTAGCGGCTACTTCCATTGCAAATTCAGGTGATTTATGACGAGAATCATACGCTACAACAACACCACGTTTCTTCGCTTCTTCACCTAATTTTTCAATAAATTTCGCTAATCCTTGTGTCGCTTTACGAACTGTATATACATTTAATCGGTTCGTACCAGCACCAAGTTCACCACGCATACCACCTGTGCCGAACTCTAGATTTTTATAAAAGCTATCCTCGATTTTCTTCTCATCTTGCTTCATGTTTTCTAGCTGTTCTTTTAATTCTACATCTAATTCTGCATATGAAAGCCAGCGACTAAATTCTTGTTTCCAATCCATACTTCTATCTCCTCCCGCTTGTCATACCTTTATTATATGAAAAAAACAACCTGTATCTCAATATTTTATAAAATCTAGCAGGATTTTACTAGGAATATTTGTATACACTATGATTAAATACTCCACCAAAGGGAATGAGGATTATGCAAGAATGGGGCTTGTCAGAAGAACTCAAAATACAAACAAAACAAATGATTGAAATTGCTGAAAAAGAATTATCAATTATGAGACAGGCAATTGATAAAGAAGATGAATGCATTTTATGCAAAATGGAAGATATTCATCACATGTTAGCAAATGTACAAACATTGGCAGCTACATACTATATTCAGGCGTATTTATCACCTTATACAGAAAGCTCACATTTTATCACAACTGCTGTCCAACATTTAAGTGCCCGCAAACACGGTGCTCTTATCGTTGTGGAACGAAACGAGACGCTTGAATCTTGTATTCAAACTGGGACCACATTAAACGCTCATTTAACCGCACCGTTACTCGAATCAATTTTTTATCCAGGTAATCCTCTTCATGACGGAGCCGTTCTCGTTAAAAATAATCATATTGTTTCAGCAGCTAATATTCTTCCGTTAACGAAAAGTACGGAAGTTGATCCTGAACTAGGAACACGTCACAGAGCTGCAATTGGCTTATCAGAAAAAAGTGATGCACTTATATTAGTTGTCTCTGAAGAAACAGGACGCACTTCCTTTGCTTTAAGTGGGACCTTATATACGATTTCTTTATAAGACGAGTCTTTCACTATGTCATACGTTATTAAACGGCATAATAGTAAATGAAATGGTATCGACTTACCAACAAAAACTAATCATACTCGTACCATATCAATAAGAAAAGACTGTCTCAAATGTTTGAGACAGTCTTTTCTTCAAAAATTATTCTTCCTCGAAACGCTCCACAAGTGTTGCAAGTGTACGTACCATTGCACCTGTTGCCCCGGCCGGCCCTAAATCATGCGCTCCTGATGTTTCAGATGTTCCAGCGATATCTAAGTGTACCCATGGTGTGTCTTCAGCGAATTCACCTAGGAATGTCCCAGCCATAACCGCATGTCCTTCACGACCTGGTGAGTTATTTAAATCAGCAAATTTACTGTTTTTGACACGTTCTTTATCGCGCTCGAAAATCGGTAATTGCCAAATTGGCTCATCCGTTTCCATTGATGCTTCTAATACTTGTTCAAACAACTCTTCATTATTTGTCATCGCACCTGTTGTATGATTTCCAAGTGCAACAATTACGCCACCTGTTAATGTTGCAACATCAACTAAGTAATTTGCACCAAGCTTCTTCGCATACGTAATACCGTCAGCTAACGCTAGACGACCTTCTGCATCTGTATTTAATACTTCGATTGTTTTTCCGCTCATAGATGTAATCACATCATCTGGCTTGAATGCAGTACCACTTACAACGTTATCCGTTGATGGAATTACAGCGATAACATTTTGCTCCGGGCGAAGTTCACCAATAATTTCCATCGCACCAAGAACAGCTGCTGCACCGCCCATATCACCTTTCATACCAACCATGCCTTCACGTGGTTTTAAAGAGTAGCCGCCTGTATCGTATGTAATCCCTTTTCCAACGAATCCAATTACATCTGTCCACTCTTCTTTTCCTTTATAAATAAGAGCGATCATTTTCGGTGGCTCTACACTACCTTGGTTTACTGCAAGTAATGCACCCATACCAAGATCTTCCATTTCTTCTTTCTCAAGAACTTTATAATCCATATCATACTTTTCCGCTAATTCAACCGCATACTCAGCAAGCCTTGTCGCTGTTAATACGTTTGGCGGCATATTTACAAGTGTACGAGCTGAATTTGTTGCATGTCCATGTACGTAACCAACTGTTAATGCCGCTTCAATTTCTTGTGCATCTTCCGCTGTAATAGCCGTGAACTTCTCTAGCTCTACACGTTCCTTTTTATCTGATTTATACGTTTGTAATTCATATGTACCAAGACCTTGTACTTCTGCTGCAATATGAGCAACATCAATCGCGTCTAACTTCTCTGTTACGAAAGAATCAAGTAAGATTGCTGCCTCTTGTACTTTGGCTGCCTGCAGTGTTTTAAACGCCTTACCAAGAGCCGCACGTAATGTTTCCGTCGTATAAGATTCTTTCTTTCCTAAACCAACGAAATAATAACGTTTCACATTTGTTTTTCCTAAACTATGTACTTTTGAAATAGCTTTCTTCTTAGTAGAAAGTTCTTTCTCTTCTAATAAAACTTGTAATTGCCCTTCAAACGCTTTGTCTAGTTCTTGTACAAAACTACTCGTTTTCTCTTCTTCAAATAAGGCAACAATCACCGCTTCATGGCTTGCTAATTCTTTTTGTACTTGAAACATGTTCAGACCCCCTAAATTTCTCTACTCTGCCTTTATTATAACTTTATTTTCGATAAAATGCGACAATTCTAACTTCTGTTACATCCTATATACTCCATATTTCTTCTAATAAAAAATAAAAAAAGTCTAGCGTAATTACCACTAGACTATCTTTGTTTTAAATATTGGCCGCGAAACACTTGCATCGTTTCGTCTTGATTTAACATCGTTAACTCTTCTTCTGAAAACTTACCATTTCCAACTTTCACTACATACACATTTACTTTTTTCTTACCCCATTGGCTATAAACATCTTTCACCGTATCATAATACAGATCAAGACGGTTTCCTTTTATTGCACCGCCCTTATCAGCTACTACACCATACCCATAACCCGGTACGAATAGAATCGTTCCAATTGGGAATACGCGTAAATCCGCAGCGATCGTGGAATATAAATCCCTTTTCACCTTAACACCTGAATATGTAATACCATACTCCGGATGTCCCGGGCTCTTACCGGTTGACTCTATGCCTGATGTATAACCTGTTGCAGTCATTTCAATTGAACGATATTTAGACCAGTCGTTTGCCTGTTCTAAAGCATTTATCACTTCTTTACTCGGAGCAACATTTCTCTTAACTTCTGCTGCATGTACTTCTTTTGCACTCGTTCCCTCATATTTCTTTACAATCTCTAATAAAGAAACTCCTGTGAAAGCATTCCATGTTACGCATAATGCGGATACAAGTAAACAAGTCATCATAATGCGAATACAATATCGTTTTAACATTTTTATATTCCACACTCCTTCATCGTTAATCATTCCCTATACAATGAAGGAATATGCAAAAAAATAATCTCCAAATGAATTGGAGATTAAAACATTTGATATCCGCTTTTCCGAAGTTTCTTAATCACGATTCCTGCTAAAGCAGCACCTACTAACCCAGTAGATAAAATAAACACATCTGCTTGTCCTAAATGCGATACACTTGTCCCAAATGAAGAAAATGTTTCTTTTGGCTTTGAAAAATAATCCCACACACTCGCCTTATTAATAATAAGCATACAAACAATCGGATACACAATAACCATTACCCATGTCGCTCGCAATATCATGTTGAGTAAAAATCCAATTCCAAAAAACAAAATAAAAAATAACATCATTGAAATAAGCAGTACCGGTATACTCACTCTTTCTCCCTCTCCTTCTCATGCGCCGTAAATACGTGGTAAGCCGTATAACCAAATTGTTCTCCTGGATTTAATGTTTTGTCCATTTCAAGATGGAATTCTGATTTTCTTTCTAACAAATATTTAATAAGTACAGACGTATTTGGATCGTCTGCAATCGTATCTGGATGTAGAAACGCTACTTCAGACAATTCCTTCTCCTGTACAATAATATTTTCCCCTTCAGGTTCCAAAAGGAAAATAATCATATTATCACTAATTTCATTGCGAATCACGCCCGATCGAACGCCAATAATTCCCTTCACATGAGCGACAATACCTGTCTCTTCTAACACTTCACGTTTCACAGCTTCATCAACCGTCTCACCTTCATTTACAAAACCAGCCGGCAAAGACCATTTCCCCTTTAATCCACTGTATTTCTTCTTAACGAATAGCCACCTGCCATCTTTTGTAGCTACTAGGCCACTAACAGCTAACCATACTTTCCCGCGCTTCCCCATGATGCAACCTCCTCTACTAGAGAGAACAGAATATTCTTTCTTTTTTATATATTATACTATATTTTTAAGTACACTGTGACTTTTCCTTTCTTAGAATAATGCCCCATTGCCACCAACTTAAAAAATTGGCATTTCCCTATATCGAAAAAAATGAGCCGAATTATTATAAATAACTCTGGAAAGATAAAATTTTCATTTTGGGGATACTTCAAAATATCAGCCTGATGGACATAGGTATCACCACATGTCCATGGATTAAAGAAAAAGCATATTATTAAACTGTGCCCTACTCTTTGGGTCGGAAGAGGTGCTATAGATGAATATAAAGGCATATAGGGCTCAACTGTTTTCTTGGTCTAAGGAGTCCAAGGTAGAAATAGTAGAACTCATTTCCGCTGGCATAGGTATGGCCGGACCTGTTCTGTTCGCCACATTTCTAGGCTATCCCGCTCTTGGTTTTGCTGCATCGGTCGGAAGTTTGGCAGTCAGTAGCGTGAAAGTCGGTTCAAGTTTTATAAATCACGGGGAAAAGTTGGCGTCAGCGCTCATATCAGTAGCACTCGCTGCAATTGCTGCTGGTCTCTCTTTCGGACAAGGCTACCTGACATTCGGAGTCTTGACCCTGCTGGTAATCCTTGCTACGTTAATTGGCGGATATAGTCGGGCTTTGGCCGTGGCAACAACACGCTTTGTCATATTCCTGATCATCATCCTCAATATGTTAGACCAGACGGAGTACCCGATGGCACTAATTTTTTCAATCTTAGCAGGAGCGATTTGGACCATCAGTATCAGCTTGGTACTAGGCATCTGGGTACACCGCTGTTTTAAATCATCGCTGGATGGAGCTATGAAAGGGCCAACATCGAAAAAAATCATTCTATGGTGGAATTCTCTTGCACACCTATCCAGTTGGCAATTCCCAATCAGGCTCGCATTATGTCTAGTTATAGCTGAGGGATTACGAATACTTTGGCCCGAGCACCACTTCTATTGGATTGCAATTACTGTAGCGATCCTTACTCAGCGGAAAATAGAATTCTTTCCAATCAAAACAACACAACGAGTGCTTGGTACAATAATCGGCGTGATTGTTGCGAGCTTGCTTCTCGCAACTAGTCTACCAATTTGGGGATTAGTTATAAGTATCGGTCTATTCGCAAGTGTTCGACCTCTTCTAAAGGTTCGAAATTACCTTGTATACTCTGCAACCATGATTCCGCTCATTATTTTGATCATGGAAGCCGGCAAGCCGTTCCAGTCTATCATTCTGTTCGACCGTGTATTTGCAACCCTTATCGGTGCAGTCATCGTGATTGCAGTGAACTTGATATTCAGTAGAGCGCTGGCGAAATCAGTGTAAAGGTGGTTATCTAGCGAAAGATGCTTTCATATTTTTCTCATTTTTTCCAGTTGAACAAAATCCCCTAAAATGAAAAAATACGCTATTCTTTCTGTATGATCCTAAGAAAGAATGGCGTTTTTGTATGTCTATTTCTGTATCTGATAAATGACAATTATTTGTTAAATAACTATATAGAATGGAAGTATGAAGAAAACGAAACAGGGGCCTCACGAATCTGCATTTTCTTTCTTCGGAAACGCAATTATTTTATATTTAATTCCTTTCACTTCCCCCTTTTTCATTACTATATCGAAAACGTGTATTATACAAAAAAAGCAGAAACAGCTCATAGCCGTATCTGCTTTTCTCCACTATATATTAAAATAACTTCAATTTACCTTTTTTAAGAACTAATAAAGGTCCACCTAATAAGAATAGGTAACGGTTATCAATAACTTTCTTCATGAAGGAAGCTTTCCAACCTGTTAACTTTTTGCCCATAACAACGCCCATTGCATCGTCATGACCTAAAGAACATACAGATCCTTTATTGTCGAATGCGAATGTTTTCATTTCGCCTTTGCCACGAACTAACACAGTTAAGTTGTGTGCAATGTTGTAACCTTGTTGAATTGCGATTTGTGCTGTTGGTGGGTATGGACGGTTAATTTCTTCGTTAATGATTAAGGCTGCGTCACCAACCATGAATACATCTTCGTATCCTGGAGCGTGCATGTACTCATCAACTTTTACACGTCCGCGCATTGCTTCAAAGCCAGACTCTTCCACAATACCGTTACCACGAACACCTGCAGCCCAAACTACTGTTTCAGACTTAATTAATTCAGTATCATCACCATTTGCAACGATAATACCTTCTTCAGTTCCTTCTTTAATTGCTGTACCGATGCGGAATTCTACGCCTTTTTTCTCAAGTTGTTTTACAGCGTATTCTACTAATGCTGGATCGAAACCTGGAAGTGCTGTTGGAGCAGCTTCAACGCAAATAATACGTGCTTTTTCACGTGGTACATTGTACTGTTTGCAAAGTTCAGGAACACGGTTTGCAAGCTCACCTACGTATTCGATACCAGTAAATCCAGCACCACCAACAACGATTGTTACTAACTCATCGCGTTGTTCAGTTGCATATTTAGCGAAACTAGCTTCCATATGCTCACGAATTTGACGAGTTGCATTAATGTTAGCGATTGAGAATGCATGCTCTTTTAATCCTGTAATTCCGAATGTTTCTGATTCGAAACCAAGACCGATTACTAAGTAGTCATACTCTAACTCGCCGTCTTTTAAGATAATGCGTTTTTCAGCAGCTTTAATTTCTACTACTGTATCTTGTACAAAGTTCACTTTATTTGTATCGATAACGTCTTGAATATCTAGACAGATTTTTTCATCTTGTAATGTACCAGCTGCGCTCTCATGTAACCAAGTCGCTTGGTAGTGATAGCTGTTGTTGTTTACTAACGTAATTTCAGCTTCATTTACAGATAATGCTTTTTGCAGACGAACAGTCGTAATCATCCCGCCATAACCTGCACCTAAAACTACGATTTTTGGAGTCTTCACCAAATCACAACCCTTTTCTTTATATAATAGTAATGAAAAATAATACCAAGTACTAAAAACTCTATTTGTCAAGAATGTGGAATTTATCACATTCTATATCATAACAACACGCATTCAAAAAATCGCACGAAATTTGTCATAGAAATTTAACATAATACTTCCCTATATTAGTCGGTTTTATTCCAGAATTCAAGCACCTAGCGAATTATCAATATTTTAAAATAACATAGCGTTTTCAAGGGTTTTTCAGCCTTTTTTTCATGTATTTTCCTTTCCCTGTATTTTATACAATTAAAAAAGCATCTATGCGAAAACTTACACACAATTCAGTCGTTTTCAGAAGTATTATAAACTTAAATATGCTATCATTTATTTGAAAGTGTCATCATTTGCAGGATTTTCATGTACATATGAACAATATATGAAATCAATATTAAAATTCCATCATCTATAGGGGGAATGAAAATGACAGAAAATCAAAAGGTTTACGACATAACAATTATTGGTGGTGGCCCAACAGGACTATTCACCGCATTTTATGGCGGAATGAGACAGGCAAGTGTAAAAATTATTGAAAGCTTACCTCAACTTGGGGGGCAATTATCTGCGCTATATCCTGAGAAATACATTTATGATGTAGCTGGATTCCCGAAAGTACGCGCACAAGAGTTAGTTGATAACTTAAAAGAGCAAATGAAGAAATTTGATCCAACCGTTTGCTTAGAGGAAGCTGTTGATACTCTTGAAAAACAGGCTGACGGTATATTTAAGCTTGTTACAAATAAACAAACCCACTACTCTAAATCTGTCATTATTACTGCTGGTAATGGTGCTTTCCAACCACGCCGCTTAGAATTAGAAGGCACAGCAAAATACGAAAAGAAAAACTTACATTATTTCGTTGATGATATGAATAAATTTGCTGGAAAACGTGTCGTTGTATTCGGCGGCGGTGACTCAGCAGTAGACTGGACGATGATGTTAGAACCGATTGCAGACAAAGTTACAATCGTTCATCGCCGTGATAAATTCCGTGCACATGAACATAGCGTAGAAAGCTTACTGAATTCCCGTGCAGAAGTAAGCACACCGTATGTTCCAGTTGAGCTCATCGGTGATGACACGATTGAACAAGTTGTTCTTCAACACGTAAAAACAGAAGAAAAAGTTATCATTGATGTTGATGACGTAATCGTAAATTACGGCTTCGTGTCTTCGCTTGGTCCAATTAAAAACTGGGGCTTAGATATTCAAAAGAACAGCATCCTCGTGAATTCAAAAATGGAAACAAATATTCCTGGCATTTATGCTGCCGGTGACATTTGTACATATGAAGGAAAAGTAAAACTCATTGCTTGCGGCTTTGGTGAAGCACCGACAGCAGTAAATAATGCAAAAGCTTACTTCGATCCAAACGCAAAACTCCAACCAATGCATAGCTCAAGTATGTTTTAATATAGAAATGAAAAGAACTCCTTTTACATGAAAGGAGTTCTTTTCATTTAAAGATTCCTAATCGAAATTCCTCTTTTTCCTAAATAAAATACATTTCAACTTAATAAAAAACACTACTCCCTTCCAAAATATGTTATAATAAAAAACAGAACGTACGTTCCGTCCAATAAAGGGAGGTTTTATTAATGAAAGAACCGATTATCGTAACAAAAGAAGCTTTCCAAGCAATCGGCGTCTCTATTACGACGACAAACGAAAAAGAGGCATCTACTGAAGGAGAAATTCCAAAGCTTTGGAATCGCTACTTCCAAGAACAAATTATGCATCAAATTCCAAATCAACAAACAAAAGAAACATTCGCCTTCTATTCAAACTACGAATCGGATGAAACCGGTATATATCAATTTACTATTGGCATGCCCGTTTCTTCACTGGAAGACGTTCCTGAAAATATGACAGCTATAACAATACCTGCCACAACGTATGCAGTATTTACAACGAGAAAAGGCCCTGTGTCTGAAGTCGTGTGCGAGGCTTGGGAATATATTTGGCAATGGTCGAAAGAAAACAAACGCGCTTTTACAACAGATTTCGAACTGTATGATGAAAAAGCAACGGATCCAAATAACGTACAATTAGATATTTATATTGCTTTAGCTTAAAAAAAGATGCCCTTCGGCATCTTTTTTGTCGTTAAATAGCCACTGTGCAAATCCAACATTATTGTCTACAATGAGAAAGTGCAGTATAGAAATATTAGAAAGTGTATAAAGTGAAACTATACTCAGTGGGGGTTTTGTTCATCCCCCCACTGAGTATCAGCCCTCACCAATCGGGCGTTTACGGGCAGTTGGTCTCCCACCTAACTTCTTTGCTCGAGCCAAATTTTGAGGTGGGAGCTTTACTGCCCGTTAACGCGGGATAAAACGATTGTTAACAGGTTTTTTAGTTTAAATTTGTCACATAGAAAGGAAGCAATATGGAGGAACTACAACAAAATAAATCTGCTTTAGAGGGACGCGGAAAACCGTTATTAAAAAATACGAATTTCCTTTTTCTTTGGGCAGCTACTCTTTTTTCAAGTTTTGCTTTAGCCTTTTTTACTTTTTCACAAACGTGGTACATAGCAAAAACATTAAACCTTGAAGCTTCACTCGGTGTTGTTTTCGTAGCTCTTAGTGTTCCAAGGCTTATTTTTATGATTATTGGCGGCGCTGTAGCTGATAAATTCCCGAAAAAAAACATTATGTTTTATTCTAATATTATTCGTGCTATTCTCGTCGCAACCATTCTTACATGGTTCATCGTAGGTGATGTAACACTATATACATTTGCTTTATTTGCTTTATTCTTTGGACTTGCTGATGCTTTTTTCTGGTCAGCTGATGGATCTATCTTACCTGAACTTGTAGAAAAAAGCCGTTTAACACAAGCAAACTCACTTACACAAATGACAAACCAAGCATCGGTCATCTTAGGCCCTGTACTTGGCGGAATTCTTATCAAATTTACGAACTATGAAACGATTTTTTCAATCACGATTTTATTACTGATCGTCGCAGCCATACTCGTTCAAAAAATACAATTTACGATGCCAGAGCAGCAAAATACAGACAAAGGCATGTTCACTTCTATTAAAGAAGGAATTTTATACGTAAAGGAATCACCATTCCTTTCAACTTTCCTTCTTTGTAGCGCCTTTTTAAACTTATTTTTAATTGGTCCGATGCAAGTCGGTTTCCCGCTTTTCGTTAAAAATGTTTTGCACGGCGACTCACTCCAGTTCAGTTACTTAGAAGCATCTGTAGGAGGCGGAATGGCAATAGGCGCGGTCATTGTCGGATTAAAAAATATTAATCGTAGACGCGGCCTATTTTGCATTATCATGATGCTACTGTCTGGTGTCTTCTTCTTATCCATCAACTTTAGCACCGTACTTTGGCAAGCATTATTAGCTGGCATGTTTTACGGTATTACGATTGCAATGGCTATCGTTCCGCTTATGGCGATGATTCAATCGACAGTAAAAGAAGAAATGATGGGACGCGTAATGAGTTTACTTATGCTATCATCAATGGGCTTTATTCCGCTCTCTTATGCATTCACATCTATTGCGCTTGCAATAGGAATTCCAATCGTAACCGTTATGAAAAGTGGTGCAATCGCGGTTATTGTCTTCGTACTATTTGTAGCGATTCGTGTGCCAGTCGTAAGAAAGTTCGATTAGCTAATTAGAGTCATGTACTATACGCATGGCTCTTTTTCAAATGGATCAAACAGCGATATCCCCTTACTTCTCCTTGATGCAGCTCCCCACTCTAATCCAACCTCTAAAAATAAATCCCGCACTGTACTATTTATAAGACTGATTATATCAGGGGCGAAATAAATAGGAAAACCAAATGTTTGGCTACGCCAAACCGAAATTCATCTCCCACACGCCACTAGACTATCGTCTTTCACACGCCTGAGGAAGGAGACTTCTTTCGGATAATACGTTAAACTCTTCTTTACTTCGAAATTCACTGTGTGGTTTCATTAAATTATATAAGCTTCCCATTTTTATCACCTCATTTATAGGTAAGAGTCAGGAAGAAAAATTGGCGTGATATTTTAAATTTTTTTGGAGGTGACAATATGATCGTAATAAGTGCTTGTTTAGGTGGTATCGCTTGTCGGTATGATGGAAATGACAATCTCGTTTCAAAAATAGAGGAGCTACTGCAGAAAGAAGATACAGTCCTCGTTTGTCCTGAAGTATTAGGAGGATTACCAACGCCTCGTCCTTCAGCTGAAATTATTGGTGGGAATGGCGATGACGTTTTGGATGGAAAAGCGAAAGTGATGACAAAAGACGGAAAGAATGTCACAGAAGCCTTCGTAAATGGTGCTTATAAAGCGTTAGAACAAATTAAAGATTTACATCCAGAGTATATTATTTTAAAAGAACGTAGTCCATCTTGTGGTAGTTCTACGATTTATACTGGAGAATTTAACGGTAATAAACAAACTGGTTATGGGGTAACAACTGCTTTATTTAAAAGACATGGCTTTACAGTCATTTCAGAAGAGGATTTTGAGAACGAAAAAAGGAATTGACCCTGTTCGTCAATTCCTTTTCTATCTGTCTTATTTCACGCCTAATTTTTCTTTCACTTTCGCTGGAAGTTCGTCTTTTTTCACTTCTTCCCAAGCTGTTACACCTTTTTTATCTGAGTGGTATAAGCGTAAGAATGCTTCTTTACGAAGATTTTTCACAGCTGTAAATTCTAACTCTTTTTCTTTACCTTCTTTATCAAATGCAGGTAACTTATATTGATAATCTTTATATGGTTCACCATTACTAGACTTACCATTATACTCTTTTCCATCTACTGTAATTTGAACGTAATACTCGTCTTTACCCATACGGTTAATATCACAACCAACTAACAAACTTGCAAATACAACTAAAATACTAAATAGTGCAATGTATCTTTTCATTTCCTTCACCTCATATGTTTTTTCTTATATTCTTATCTTAAAGCCCAGAGCTTAAAGAAGAAATTCAAAAACATGACATGAACATTACACTTTTGTAAGATAATAATTATTTCTTCACTTTAGAAACCGTCATCCCGTCACCAATTGGAATAAGTACAGATTCTAAACTTGGATGATTCGCTACTACTTCATTAAACTTCTTCATAGCTTCTGTATAACGTTTTGATTTCACACTTTCATCAGCTACACTACCAGCAGCTAGAACATTATCTGTAACAATTAATGCGCCTGGCTTAGCAAGCTGAATGCAGTATGTTAAGTAATTTTCATAATTCTCTTTATCAGCATCGATAAAGAAGAAATCAAATCGCTTATTACCTGCGGCTAATTTTTCAAGACTTAGTAAAGCAGCACCAGTCATATACGACACTTGTTTTCCAAATCCCGCTTTATGTAAATTGCTGTGCGCTACCTTTGCATATTTCTCTTCTAGTTCAAGTGAAGTTAACGTGCCTTCTTCTCCAAAACCTTTCGCAAGACAAATTCCGCTATACCCACCTAATGCACCTATTTCTAAAATATCTTTCGCTCCAGAAATGGAAACTAACATCGTTAAAAGTTTACCCGAAGAAGGTGATACTGATATCGGCGGCATTTCGTTTTCTTTTATGGAAGCAATCACTTCATCCAAAAGAACATCTTGACCACAAAATACAGAATCAATATAACGATTAATTTGTTTCATCAGATGCAGTCCCTTTCTCTAAATCTGCCTTCTCATCTAACATAGACGCTTCTTCCGTTTCACTCTCATGTATTTCAAATAGTTGTGTAAATTCATTAATAACCATATCAATTGCCTTTAATTCCCCGATTAAAATTTGCTGAATAGACTGGAATTCTGGCTTACTTAACTGTTGTTTAATTGTCACTCGTTTTAAATTCATCATTTCTAAAAAGGCAATTGCTCTCCCGCGGCGAAATGTTTTCGGCCCGCGATGATGAGATCCATCTCTCCCCCTATGACGCTCACCACGGTGACGGCCTTCTTTCATAAACTTATCTTCTCTCATTTCAAATCCCCCTTTGTATACAAAATAAAAAACCTTAAGGGAAATGAATTTTATAATTCATCTCTCTTAAGGTTTTTTCTCCGCTATCTCTTTACTGCCAATTTTTCTATGTACCTATTACCGCCAATAACGTCTTTCACGCCAGTTTCGCCACTTATCACGGATTTTATCACGTAATTTCCTTATACCGTTTATTACACCTTCTATTATGCATTCTATTATAATATCTATCACAATGTATCTTATAAACCTAAAAATAGAGCCTATCACGTACTTCACTACAAATTCAAAAATATCTTCCAACATATATCCCCTCCTCTTTCTATCCTTCAATTATACTTGTAAGAAAGAGAACGATTAAAGCAAAATAAAAGACCTCCTTAACGATTTTATTCCATCGCTAAAAAGGTCTTTTTCTATTTCGGCCAAAAATTTAGCACTCTTCTGGCTTACCAGCATTCGAAGCTGTACGGAAAGATGATCCACATCCGCATGATGCGATTGCGTTTGGATTATCGATTGTAAACCCACCGCCAAGCATAGATTGTTTATAATCAACTTTTACTCCTTTAACAATTGGAGCACTTTCTTTATCAATAACAAATTCAACACCGAAAAATTCAAGAACTGTGTCGTCTTCGTTTGGTTCTACTTCAAATCCTAGGCCGTAAGAAAGACCACTACATCCGCCGCCATGTACAGCAAGGCGCACGTACTTCTCTCCATCTTCAGCATCTTTTAACATATCTTTAATTTGAAAAGCTGCTTGTTCTGTTACTTCAATCATGAAATACACCATCCTTTCTGTTCTCGTTCTATTATACATCTTTACGCTTCTATCTTGTACTCATACACTCCGCGGCAAATTACTTCCGCAGGTCCTTTCATTAACACATTCCCTTCTTCTGTCCATGCAATCATTAAATCGCCACCTGCTAAGTGCACTGTAATTTCTTTACCACGTTCCATTTTTCCATTGAGAATCGCCGCAACTACAGCTGCGCATGCTCCTGTCCCGCAAGCTTGCGTTACACCAGATCCACGTTCCCAAACGCGGAAATTCATTTCTTCATCATTCAAAATCTCGATGAACTCAACATTCACTCGCTCCGGGAACATTTCATGCGTCTCAAGAACTGGCCCTAACGTTGTAAGAGGCGCTTTTTCTACATCATCAACAAAAATAACCGCATGTGGATTCCCCATTGAAACAGCTGTAAATGCATAACGGTGATTATTGTATAAGAAGTTTTCACGAATAAATGGTGTTTCTCCTTCACCCAGCATCGGTATCTCTTCGCGTGTTAAACGAGGTGCCCCCATGTCGATTTTCGCTAACGTAACTTTGTCATCTTCTACCGTTACTTCTGCCGTAACGATACCAGCTAACGTTTCAATTGTGAAAACTGTATCTTCTACTAGTTTATGCTCATACGCATATTTCGCTACGCAGCGTAAACCATTTCCACAGCTCTTTCCTTCTGAACCATCGTTATTAAACATACGCATTTTTACTGGTGCCACATCAGAAGGACAAATTAAAATCATTCCATCCGCACCAATACCAGTATTAATATTCGAAACCTTTTCTGCTACAAGAGCTAAATCTTCTTCTCTAATTTGTTCCTCAAACATATTTACATATATATAACTATTGCCAAGACCATGCATTTTTGTAAAAGAAAATTGGCTCATTTTTATTCACTCCAAAAATAATTTATTATTTCAAGTATAAAATGCATGCTTTTAGAACACAATATGAATGTCCCCCGTTTCTCATATTTGACAACGTTTTGGCGATAAGTCATTCTTACACAAATCGTGTAAGAAAAAAGCCCTTCTAAAAGGGCCTTTTTTTATTTATATTCCGTATTATCCTCCCCTGCGAAATAACCTTTTATCTAATGAAAAAGGTGTTGCCGATTCGCAACACCTTAAAACATTGGATTTTCATCCAAATAATCATATACATTATTAACAAGTTCTTCTACTGTCGCACCTTGTACTACTTCACCATTCACAAGGGCAAATGGTCCTTCAAAACAAATACCACAATATCCTAAACAACCATACTCCATTACATCTAAATTCGGATCTTTTTCTAATTTCTCTAAAGCTGCTTGTGAACCACTCGCAAGGTTACCTACACAAAATTCAATTAACGGTTTAATCAAAATTCTCCCCCCTGTACTACAAAACAAATTACCTTCTGACTTCATCTATAAGAAGAAAACTAAGCTGTTTCTTGTTGTTTTCGTTACATTTACTAAACTATTCAATTCCTTCACTATTTCACTTCAAAGAAAATATTCTTATCTATATAAATATATTCACGACACCGCTTTTCGGCCTTCATAATGAAATAGTAACTAGAAAAAGAAAACAGTTTACTTTACTTTTCTTCTTATTGTACAACAGAGTATTCATTCATGCATTGTTATTTGTTCACAAATTCGATATAATTTGATTGAGTAAAGTCAAAATATTTTATTAATATAAAATTTTAGGATTAGGGGATATTTCAACAGAAAAGGGGTAATCCATCATGAAACACCTCGTAATACTAGGTGGTGGCTACGGTGGAATGAGAATTCTGCAGCGGCTACTTCCAAGCAACCAACTTCCAGATGATGTACAAGTGACATTAATCGACAAAGTACCATACCATTGTTTCAAAACTGAATATTATGCATTAGTAGCGGGTACAATTTCAGAAACGCATATTCGCATACCGTTTCCTGAGCACCCACGCCTCAATATTCAATACGGCACAATAACAAATATTGATCTCGAAGAAAAAGCTGTTCATCTTGATGGCGGCGAAGCAGTCCAATATGATGATTTAATTATCGGACTTGGCTGTGAAGATAAATATCATAACGTTCCTGGGGCGAAGGAATATACACACAGTCTACAATCGATTGAACAAACACGTAAGACATATGAACAATTAAATAGTCTAGAACCAAATGCAACAGTTGCTGTCGTTGGTGCTGGCTTAAGTGGCGTTGAAGTAGCGAGTGAACTTCGTGAGAGCCGTTCTGATTTAAAAATCTATTTATTTGATAGAAAAGATAGAATTTTATTCCCATATCCAGAGAAATTAAGTAGATATGTAGAAGAATGGTTTATAAAACATAACGTTACCATTATACGAAACTCTAATATTACCAAAGTCGAACCAAATATTGTGTACAACCACGATGAACCTCTTGAATGTGATGCAATCGTCTGGACAGCTGGTATTCAAGCCAATGAAGTTGTTCGAAACCTTCCGGTTGAACAAGATGGTAGCGGACGGGTTGTTTTAACAAAATATCACAATATTCCAAATGACGAGCACGTTTATGTTGTAGGAGATTGTGCAGCACTTCCACATGCACCATCTGCTCAACTTGCTGAAGGTCAAGGAGAACAAATTGTCCAAATATTATTAAAACGTTGGAACAATGAACCACTCCCTGATGAACTACCTGTTATTAAATTAAAAGGCGTTCTCGGTTCTCTCGGCAAAAAACACGGATTTGGTTTACTAGCAAACCAACCATTAATGGGGCGTGTACCGAGATTATTAAAATCCGGTCTTCTTTGGATGTACAAATATCATAACGGTTAATACTTTAAAGGCTTTCTACTATGTAGACAGCCTTTTTCTATTCATTTTTTTAAAAATAACTTTCTCAATATAGATTCATAAAATCCTTCTATTTCAATATTAAAAATTACAGATTAAAAGTGTATACTATATGTAATAGTTATTTCATTTTATTATTTTCTTTAGGACCGAATACGTTCGGTCTTATTTTTTATGCTATAAGTACTACACGTAATAGGAGACATTTCATTTCACTTATGAACTTAACAAAGCTAAATAATCGAATAGAAGTGAAAAAGAGGGAATTAATCCACCTCGTTGAAAAGTATGGATTTACTCACGATAAAGTCATTTCTCTCAGTCAAGACTTAGATCGTTTACTAAACTTATTAACGAAACTAAATACTTCCGTCTCAAAATGCTCTAATCCTGCAAACAAAGAAAAAAGAGACTCCCTCTGAATAGACTTTATTTTTCTATTTTTCTTTCTTTTTGATACGATATAACTAGAATTAGAAAGGAGCAATTTATGTTTATATTAAAAGACATCAAATATAAAGATATTCTACACATTCCTTATTTACAGATTCAAAAAGAAAAAACTACTTGTATTATCGGTGAAAGTGGTAGTGGCAAAAGCACACTACTTCGTATGTTAAATGATTTACAATCACCAACATCTGGAACAATTGAATATAATGGAAAATCTATTTTAGATTATCCTCCCATTCAATTACGACGTGAAGTTGTCATGCTCGGACAAACTCCGCCTATTTTTGATGGAACAATTAAAGATAATTTATTAATGGGACTGCGCCTTTCTGAAAAGCCATTTCCAAATGACGATGCCCTGCGGGACGCATTAACGACTGTTAGCCTAGATAAAAAATTAGAAGATAGCGCCTCTTCTTTATCAGGCGGTGAAAAACAAAGACTTGCTTTCGCTCGTATTGTACTAATGGATCCACCCGTCTATTTATTAGATGAACCAACTTCGGCACTAGATAGTGATACAGAACGACGCGTTATGAAACAATTCACTCTACTGGCAAGACAAAAGAAAAAAACAGTTATCTTCATCACGCACTCGCAACAACTTCCAGAAGAAATCGCAGACGATATTATTGAAATTAGTAAAACAAACGGTGCAACTAGAAAGGAAGTGCTATCAATTGAAGGGCGTTATTGAACTACAAATTTGGCAACTTGCAGCTGCATATATTTTCATCCTTATTTTAATCGGGCTTGTGAAATTAAAAGGAATACCGCGTGAGAAACAAATTACAATTGCTACATTACGTATGACGATTCAGCTCGTACTAGTCGCATATGTCCTTACATACATATTTGAAAATAGTAATCCGTTTTATACAATAGCTCTCATTACTTCTATTACTACATTTGCGATTTTCAATATTTATAAACGAGTTAATATTCCAATGTCAAAAGAATTAAAACGAGTAGCTGCCCTCTCCATGATTGCTGGATCAATTGGCCCTCTTCTACTATTTATCTTTGTCATTATTGGACACGATCCTTGGTATGCTCCGCAGTATATCGTTCCTATTGCCGGTATGCTAATCGGTAACGCTATGACAGGCATTTGCCTCGGGGCAAATACCTTTTTAAGCAGCATGAAATCACAAAGAGACCATATTGAAGGTGCACTTATGCTTGGGGCAACTCCAAAACAAGCAGCCGCCCCGCTCATACGGGACGCTTTCGATTCTGCTATTTTACCGACAATCAATTCTATGGTTGGAATGGGGATTATAAGTCTTCCAGGCATGATGACTGGTCAAATTTTATCCGGTGTATCACCGTTTACAGCGATTCAATATCAAATTGCGATTATACTTGGCATTTCTGGAAGTACAGCTTTCTCTGTTATTATCTTCTTACAACTTGGGTATAAAACGTTCTTTAATAAGCGGTGTCAGTTGAAAGAAGTTGAAGTACAATCATAAAAAAGACGCTCTGCAAGTTACTTACAGAGCGTCTTTTTTCTTTGCTAATCTTACGCCTTCTTAACGAACTGTGATTTTAACTTCATAGCTCCGAAACCGTCGATTTTGCAATCAATATCGTGATCTCCTTCAACTAGACGAATACTCTTTACTTTCGTACCAATCTTTACAACTGAAGAAGTTCCTTTTACCTTTAAATCTTTAATGACAGTAACAGCATCGCCGTCTTGAAGAACGTTTCCGTTCGCATCTTTTACAACTTTTGCACCATCATTATTTTCAGCTTCTGCTTCTTGGCCCCACTCATGAGCACATTCTGGACATACGAAAAGAACGCCATCCTCATACGTATATTCTGAATTACATTTTGGACAATTTGGTAAAGTAGCCATAAATTCATTTCCTCCGTTCATTATTTATACGTAAAAATCAAATGTGATGTTTACATCTCGATAAATAAAATTTGTATAGCATTTCTTTATACTGCCATAGTCTCACGTTATTGACAAGCCTACCTCAAATTCTCATTTTTTATTGTATTTTACAAAAGTTCAATCAGTATGGCGTTTTGTATTCACATTTTTCGTTAATTAACTTACTCGACATGTACTTCTTCCATCCAGCTGCTCGTCTTAGATTTCACTACTATTAAGTGCTCATTTTCCCATTTTAGTTTGCCTAAAAATCTAGAATAGACTACTTCATTCCCTACTTCTTCTACGAGTAATTTATTTACCACTCTTAGTCCTTTATCGTTATACACTTCACACATTAGCTGAAATCCTTCCGAACGATGAATTCCTTTTAATATGGCCGTTTTCTTTCGGCTTGGGCTCTTCTTCGGTGTTTTATCCACTAAAAATACAATCTCATAATTCTCTTTCTCTATTTCTTGAAGCGCTTCGTTCACATGCTCTTTAATCATTTCTATTGATATTTTTGAATACTTTTCAATAGCTGGTACGACATAGAGGTGAACCAACTCACAAAAATGCTTATATTTCTCCTCAACTGATTCCAGATTTAAAAATTGCATATAATCATAAGGTACGAATATACAAATTTCACCCAGGGTCTCGTGTAGTTCATAAGAAACATCTTTATTAGGGTTTGCTAGGCAATATATATCTATATTTTCTACAGTTCCTAATCCAAGATCCAACCTACTTAATCTCTTTGAAAAAATCAATTCAAAAATTCTCATTTCATGTAATCTATTATAATGTTTTTTAGGACGTTTCTTAGCCCAATCATAAAAATGAACATCCATCATACTACCTTTTCCTCCTAATATTATTTACTTTTCTAATATACAAAAAGAAGAACCTTCACAAGATTCTTCTTTTTAAAATGAACGAGTTTCTCTCTAGAAAAACCACATATTTTCTTCAACATAGATTTGATACTCTTCAGCTTCTTCTTCACTCAACTTTTTATTATTTAAATACACTTCTTGCCATTCAAAGTAATCATCATTTAAATATACAGCGAATTTAATTTTCACATTTTTCTTTTCTTCATAATCATAACCAGTAAATTCTACTACATCATAATCTTGTTCTTTCTTTACATACTTCCAATTTGGTTTATCTGTAATAGACTCTAAAGCCTCTCCTTCAAGACTTAAGCGAACAACGTTTTTAATATTAGGTTCAGTTGGTATAGAAGCTAAACCGAAACTAGCGCCTGCAAAGAATACAAATACTATCACCTGTAAAGCAATCATAAGCCCGATATGAGCGCCACCTTTTGATTGTAAATAATACTCTTTCTTATACTCAGGCACATCCTCTTCCTTATGAAAAATACGGATAACATGCTTATAATATAATCGGTTTCCTTGCCACCCAGTAAACAGCATCGTTCCAGCATATATGATAAAATCTATCCACATCGGTATATCAATAAAAGTAGCTATAATTAAAGTAGGTACCGCCAATAACGTAAGTATAATAAATAACTTATACATTTTACGATAAGCTAACCAAAAAGACGGGAAGAAAAAGGCTACCCAATTCCATGTATTCCCTTGTGCTGGATTTTCTACTTTGCCCCATTTAAAGTCATAATAAGCTGTATTCTTTTGAACAACTTTATGTAACTCTTGTGGAGAAATTGTTTCTTGTAAAACTGTGTCCTTCACGTACATCATCCTTTTCTTATTTCTACATCAATTTATTTTATAGAAATAAAAAGAAGTAATCTAACAAAAAGGGCATATATTTCATAAAATTGAACGGAAATCGAATATATTCCGACAATTACCCACTTATTATTTTATTTTACTTCTAAATGTATTAAAATGATCATATATCATATCTTTAATACACTAAGTTAATTATTTTATATATTCACTAAAAGTGATGTTAATGAATCACTTTTAGTGAATATATAAAATACTATTGGAATATCGCCAAATCTAAAATCTCGACTTAAGAGACTTCACAAATTAGCGTTCTACTATTTCAAACATATTTCCACTTACACAACTAATGAATAATCTATCATTAACTTCCTCAATCGATACAATAAAATCTATTTCGACTACATTTTTAGGCAGTTTAATAATATCTTTTACTTCGCCACATTCAGCATCAAGTATTATTAATTCTAAATTTGAAGTAGCAATGTAAATTTCACCATCTTTATATAACAGAACCCTTGCAATATCATGTAGAGTAGTATGGCTCCAAATCACTTTACCCGTTTGAATATGAACACCATAAATTCTGCCTTCTCCTAAGGATAATACCATCATCTCTCCGATAAGAAACGGAGGCAATTCAATTTCAGAAGGTACATTTACTTCATATAACTTTTGACCGTTCTTATGATCATAACATTGTATTTGTGTACTTACACCTTCGTATCTATACTCAGTTCTTGTTACTACTATTTTTGATTCCTTTGATACAATGTAAGAGTATTCTACTTCATCAAGGACTTTTTCAAAGATTACGTTACAATCTTCTTTACCATATTCCCATTTTCGTAGTAAATCTGCTGCTATACATATAAAATTTTCATTGTCTAAAACAACTGGATCATTCGGATAACAATCTTCTATCATTTGTTTCCATAGTGTAGAAGCGTCTAATAATTGCATGGCAATTGCAACGTTACTATATGCATCAACTTCCCCATCTTCATCAAAAGGATTTCCTGCTAACACATAGTAATCTGAGCCAAGATGGCACTGCAACTTTTCTCCTCCGACTCGGACATTCTTTTCCCATACTTTCACTCCACTTTCAAGCTCTAATAAAACATTGTAGCCTTCCTGTGTAATAACTAATAAACGTGGTAATTCTTCCCTCGTAGTTTTTACATCTTGTATAATATGCCCTTCTATTTCTAAATTCCATAGAAACTCTCCAGAACTTGATGAAATAGCGTACAATTTCGCAATATTTTTTCCAAATCTATTCGCATGCCAAATAATTGTGACCCCATTCACAGTTATGCAATTACAATCTTCTACTAGTGGAAGATTGCACTGCCAAATCTCTTCTTTCGTTTCACTATCGAGTTTACGAATTTCGTGGTTATTTTCCTCCACATAAAAGATACTCTTCTCATTATGAGATAGTACCGGAGTAAATATCGGTTCAACCTCTATTCCTTTTACATACTGCCAATTTAATTCATATTTATCACTTGTAGCATGATAAATTCGATACATAATTGTGTCATTTCCATTTACAAGTTTAGAAACAAATGGTTCAATTTCTAACATTCTATGATAAGCATCTTTAATTCGAAAAGAATCCACCCCACTTACGTAAATCTGCTCTATCTCCTTTTTAAGAAACGCAAAGATTACTCGTAAAAATTGCTCACTATCAACACTAGCTAACTTCTTTCCTCTCTGATCAAGAATAAGAAATTCCCCATCCTTCTTCTTAAATTCCACCTTTTTTTCATATTCATTCAAAAAAATCACAGCATCATCATATTTAAAAAATTCAACCCAAGCGTCAAACAACCAACAAATCGGGTCTATTATGTCTGTTTTTTCTTGAAACACAATACTTTCATCTATACTAAGTACTATTTCTCCAGTATTTTCTGTTGGCAATTTATTTAGTTCAATTTGAAACTTTTTCATTATTTTCTCCCTCTTAATCACGTTGAAATACTATGTTTATTTACCCCACATTCCCCTGCACTTTCTCAATAACATCTTCTATACGTTCCGTTATACATTCTTTCTCCCATTCTCCCTCACCGTGCATAGCCGTATAAACTGGATAATTCTCATCGTTACTATCTACAAAAATCGGATCTCCAAGATACGAATCTATCCCAATTACAATCCATCCTTCTTTCCAATCTCCTTCTTCATTCCCGGCTAAGCTTTGCCCTTCTTCATCAAAACTATAACCAAGTTGCCCTTCTTCTATTTCTTCACTATTAAACAATTCTATCGTCATTGGTTCAAATTCATACTCTAGCTCAATTTCATTATCCTCAGCACGATCTACATGTGCTAAAAGTTGTTTAATTTTATTATGGTTAATCATGATATCTTCTCCATTCTATCTTAAAGAATCTAGCTTTATTCATAATGAGCTGCCGCAAGTAACATTTGGGCGATAAAGTGAAACTTTAATCAGTGGGGGTTTTGTTCATCCCCGCTGATTATTAGTTGAACCAATCGGGCTTTTATGAGCAGTTGATCCCCCGCCTAACTTCTTTGCTTTCACTGAATTTTGATGTAGGGGGTCTTACTGCCCGTTAATGCGGGATAAACTGCCATGGAATATTTTCTGGAAGCCTCTCCCCTTGATTTATATAAACACCTTCATAAGCACCTAACCAACCATGGAATGCCTCTAAATAAGTCTCTATCTCTACGTTCTCCCATTCATCTTTATTCTCTTTTAAATCCTTTTGGAGATATACAAGAAACTTCAACAAATCTTTTTCAGAATTCACATTATCAAATTATTCAAATACACCCATATTTAGTCCCTCTTTCTATTGCTCATTATTCAAACTAACTATACTATATGAAATAAGATTCTTAAAACTATTATTTGAGGTGACCAATATGAAGACTACACTTTGGACAGAAGATGACTATTTAAAATTAGCACCGATTAACGACGAACTAATAAAAAAAGCTGAAGAAGTACTAAACGTAAAGCTTCCAGAATCGTACATAAACCTGCTAAAAGAACAAAATGGGGGGACGCTTCGCCTTGATGCTCACCCTACTCCAAAGCCAAATTCTTGGGCAGACGATCACGTTAATGTGTCTGGTTTATATGGCATTTCTTTTGATGAAAATGATTCTAGTATTTTAGAGAGCCGTTATTTAATTAAAGAGTGGGAAATGCCTGAGAATCTCGTACTTTTATCTGGGGACGGACATACATGGATTGCATTAGACTATCGAAATGTAGCTGAAAATCCTCCAGTTATATTTATCGATAATGAGTTTGAGGAAATTATCGAATTAGCACCTAACTTTGAAAGTTTCTTACAAAACTTAACTACTTACGATTATGATGAAGAATAAACTTAATCTTAAAGAAGAGCGAGATTTCATTACAAATTTACATGCTACTTTAAAACCACTCGGCTTTAAGAAAAAAAGACATACATTTTTCAAAGCTGATAATGGATTTTACAAGCTTATCAATATACAAAAAAGCCAGTTTGGGGATGACTTCTATATAAATATAGGAGTTCACCCTATCGGCCTCCCGCAGCTTATTACGGACCAATTACAAATAAGAGAAAATATTTCAATATTCGATTGTATTCTACAGACGAGAATAGAGCCTATAAACATTAAAAAGAGCTATCTATTGCATAATGTTTCACATGAAACTATCCACATTCCGGATTATCTTTCGACTTCTCATTCTTTGTAAAGCGTTTTTTTATTATATAAAAATAACAAAAGCATCCTTGTATATGAAGGATGCTTTTACTATTCACCTACCAATTCTCCCTGCACTCTTCAATCAAACACAGCAAGTACCTCTTCGTCATATCTGCCCTTCTCCACCTTGAGAGCATTCGCTTTTCTTTTGGATTATGCCGTATTCTCTCTACTTCTTTTAATAAAGGGTCCCATTCTTTCGCTGAACGTTCTAATAAGTATTGTAATCCTCTATCTTTTGAGACAATTGTTTTATGATCCAGTGTATATAAAATACGTCCCATCGTAACGACAGCTGATTCCACCCATTCTTCTATGAAAAATAAATATGGCTGCTTCGCTTTTTCACTCCAGTAATGTTCTACGTTGTATTTCATCGTATTTACTACATCGTCCCATCGTATTTGAAACGAAAGGTCTTCTGCTTCTCCCCCGGCAACTGTAATACCTTGATTTTTCAATGTCCACCATGTGACCGCATTAATATCCCAATGACCTATATTCGCCTTACCGTCTGCACAATACACGTACTCATTCATTTCATCATTGTATTTCCCTAAGTCAGCAAGAGGAATATACATACCATCCATTCTTTTACCTAACGTACTTTTACTAAGCTTTTTATGAAATTCTATAATTTGTTGTTTTTCAGCTTCATTTACGGAATCACTTATTACCGTAACAAAATCAACATCGCTCGTTTCTATATGAAATGCTCCTAACGCGATCGATCCGTAAATGTATACCCCGACTATTTTTTCATCCGAAAAAATTTCTTTTAACTCTACTATGTACTGATTCATTAACTGTTTTACTTCTTCTGGTAGAGCCTGCTTTATTCCGTTCTCCACATCTATCCCTCCATATAAAAAGGCCTTTGCAAATTCGCAAAGGCTTCATGCTTTATAAATATTTCTCGATTTCTTCGTAAACATCCTTCAAACGAGGATTTCCTTCTCCAACGATTTCACCATTTACAAGAACGACCGGATAAAATAGATCTTCCTCCACTACGCGCTCTGCGAATGCTTTTTTATCTTCATTCTCTTGTTCTTCTTGAAAATCAATATACTCGAAATTAAATTTATTTTCTTGTCCTTCATATTTACGACCAATCGCCGCTTGTAACCATTCAAACGTTTCTGTTGAAGATGGCATTCCAACGCAGCTCGCACAAATTACTTTCGTCCCATACACTTGAACATTAACCATTTCTTCTCCCCCACTTCTTGTTTCAACAGCATATTCAGATGTCTTAGTACATAAGCACATCATTTTACAAACTTATTCCATACCCCTATACTGAAAAAACACGTTGTACACACGATACAATATTTCGACAATAAAACAAGAAGAGAAAAAATAGATTTTCCCCTCTATCTTGATTATAATAAAACTGATGAAAGGAGTCGATAAAAATGGAAAACCCACATATGCAAGAACAAGTATTAGAAGTATTAGATAAATTACGTCCATTCTTACTTCGCGATGGCGGAGACGTTGAATTAGTAGACATTGAAGAAGGTATCGTAAAACTACGCCTTATGGGTGCATGCGGAAGCTGCCCAAGTTCTACAATCACACTAAAAGCTGGTATCGAACGCGCGTTACTTGAAGAAGTACCAGGCGTTATTGAAGTAGAACAAGTATTTTAATTAAAAGCGGAAGCGGCTCGTTCAAAATGTGAGGGGGATGGAGCTTCTGACATAGAGGCGCTTTTTGCCTCGGCGGAAGAAGCGAAGCCACCGAACATTTTAGCCGCTGGAGCTAGATATTAATTAAAAGCGGAAGCGGCTCGTTCAGAATCGCTTGCTAAAAAGAGACCCAAATGGGTCTCTTTTTTTATTCACATAACTATTCCGCTTTAACATCATAAAACAAAATTGGAAATCCTTCTCAAAAAATGCGATAATTGATACTATATAGTGAATCGTTCACACATATAAATTAAAAAACATAGGGGGACGACACATGCCAAAAATGGGAAACACTTTTTTAACAATTCAAGAACTAGAAAAGAAAAAAGAGTATTTATTAGAACTTTCATCCGTTATACCAACATGGAATGCGAGCTATCAATTTTTATTTAAAGAAATCCAACAAGAATTATTGAGTAAAGTAAATGAGAAAATCGAAAAACATCAACTCATTTTACATATATGTGCAGATCAACAGGTAGGGGCATAATGTATTACATACAATTGTGGTATAAAAAAGAGACCTCAATCGGTCTCTTTTTTATACTTTTATGATAGCCAATCTAATTTTCTAATCCCAAGCTTATCAACTGGTAAACGAAGTGACCCGTAAAAATGCTTCATAAATTGCTCGGAGCGGTTCACATCGTGTAAAATGGCTTCTAAGCGATCTCTATATATGCTTTTTTGTTCTTCGTTTCCTGTTTGATAATATCGTTCAACCGTTTCAAAGTACTGGAGTGGGAACAGAATCCTTGCAAATAATAAGCGCCAACCAAATGAGGATAGCGAATAATTACGTTCATAATCTGTAATGAATTGAACTACCGTTTGCTCCCAGTCGTTCTTTTTTTCTGTCATCATATGGCGAATACATTCTGCTATATCCCGACTTGGGTGGTCATATACCCAATCAAAAGGAAGTTTTAAGCGCTTCGTTTGATGCCATAATAAAGGTGTAAATCGTTCTTGGCAAATTGTTGCCGCGTCAGTTATTTGCGGTGTATCGTCCATTTCTGTATCGACAACATATTGAATTGCATTTTCTGCAACTCCTAAGTAATACGGGAAGGATTCAATAAACAATTGATCGAATACGTCTGAAGGATGGTTCATCACTTGCGATTGCCAAAACTTTTCTAATTGATCGAGCCTTTTTTCCCATAATGCTTTCCATTCACCAATGCGGCTTAATTGCTCAACTTCTTCTGGAAAGAATGCACCACGTTTATGGAATATAGAAAGCTCACTTCCTAATGATGTAGCATGTCGCTCTAACATACGCATACCTTTTAATAAGCAATAATTTTTTTCTTCTATCTCACTTACATAGTAGCCGTGTATAGTTGGAACGAAAGTCGCAACAGTTATATCCCCTTGCTGGTTCATATAATCACTGAGCTTTTTCATCTCTACAAGTACTTCTTCCTCCATTTCTCCAATTGGAACAAGTACATAAATTTTGTTGCGAATCCAAAAGCTTTTATAGGGGCCAAGGGGGATTAATTCTTTAACATGCATGTGATAATGCTCATAAATATGCTGAATCATCGCAGTCGCCACCTATGGTTTTTCTTTATATATATGAGCTTGTGCTCGCCTTTCATTCCTATGCACATGATAAAGCAACGAAACGTATACAAATACTAAAAAGAAAAAAAGGTGATAAACATGAAAGAATCAAATCAACTACAAGAAAGAGCATTACAACTATTACAAGAACGCGGTGTAACAATTGACGATATTGCTGAACTTGTTCATTTTCTTCAAAAGAAATACCATGCAAATTTAGAGATGTCAGAATGTCGCTATAACGTTGAGCGTGTACTATCAAAACGCGAAGTACAAAACGCACTTATTACAGGCATTGAACTTGATGTCCTTGCTGAAAAGGGAATGTTAAGTCAACCGTTACAAGATATCGTAAAACGCGATGAAGGACTATATGGAATCGATGAAGTTATCGCACTTTCTATCGTTAACGTGTACGGTTCTATCGGTTTCACGAACTTTGGATATATCGATAAATTAAAACCGGGTATTTTAGAATACTTAAATGATAAATCATCTGGAAAGGTGCATACCTTCCTTGATGATATCGTTGGCGGAATTGCTGCCGCTGCTTCAAGTCGTTTAGCGCACCGTGCTGAGCATTCGGAATAAAGTGAAACTTTAATCAGTGGGGATTTTGTCCATTCCCCACTGATTATTAGCCTTCACCAATCGGGCTTTTACGGGCAGTTATCTCCCGCCTAACTGACTCGCATCCGCCGAATTTTGAGGTGGGAGTCTTACTGCCCGCAAATAGCGGGATAAAGTGTCTAGGCCGTCAGTTTTATACTGACGGCCTTTCGTATTCCATAAGCATAAACTCTCTTCCACGGCTCAAAAAAACAGGTCCTACTTGAAATCCAATGTTTTTATATAACCTAATTGCTCTTTTATTAAATGTCGCTACACTTAGTCGAAACATTTTTGAATTTAATTCCTCAGCAGCAAATGCAATTCCCGCTTGAAAAAATATTTCCCCCATCCCTTTCCCTGTTAAATCCGGCTTCATTCCAAGCCCGATATCTACTACATTTTCTCCCCTATATAAATTAGCATCTCTTCCGCCCGGAACTTGCGCATTTTCTCCAAAACAAAAATAGCCGATGAATTCTCCCTTCTCATCACAACAACCGTAATACGTCCCATCTAATAGCTCTTCTATTACTTCAACCTCTCCTGAAAAACTATATAAATTGTACGGTTCCTCATACGTCCACATATTTATCTCATTCGCTTCTTCTTCTGTTAACTTATGTATTTCCATTCCTCTCGCTCCTCATCAAATATTCTATATATATTTACTCATTCATTTTCAACACTCAATTTCCCTCTAATTACAATATGCATAATTGCATACGCACACCCATTTAAAAAATGTTAAGCTTTATTTGAATCGCTGTTGTTACACTTCTTGATTAAGAAAGACCGTTAACCGGAAAATTAACGTCTTATCAAATTCAAGCAATTGGCACATTTTGTCATCATCAAAGACACTCAAAAGAGTGTCTTTTTTTCTATAAATGAGCAGGACCTGCTCATTTATAAAATAAATACATAAATTAATATAACTCTTTAAACGCATTATTCCCTTTCTATACGCTAGGGTGTTCGTTACGACAGATTCGGATAATAAAAAGCACTCCAGCCAGAGTGCTTTTTACTTTCAAACAAGGAGGTTACATATATGGATAGTACTCTTGTATTTAACTTCGGCATTGGTATTGTCATCATTTTATTCGTCTTCTTTGTTCTTTGTATGAGCGGAGTATAGCAATCTTTTATGCTGATAACTCCTTTAAAGTATCACTTAATTTGAACTTTCTTAATTGTAATGAAGCAATCATTGCTGCCCCTGATCCAAGTATCACACTAGCTAGGGCCAATATGAAAACTTGATTATACGGAATAATAATAACCGTTAACTCTAAGCTTGATAACACAATATAACTAAACAAAATCCCACCAAAAATGCCAATACAACCAGCTATCGCTCCAAGTAAAGTTCCCTCTAATAAAACAATCCGTCTCATTTGCTTCGGGATAGCCCCTACCGCACGAATCATACTAATTTCAGCACGTCTTTCATGTAAGCTTGCGACAATCGCATTCATTAATCCTATACCAGAAATAATGAAAACAATTACAACTAACAAGCGAATTAACATCATCATTTGCGATAATAACTGCTCTTGTTCTTTCAATAAATCATAACTGTTTATAACTTCTACATTCTCTTTATTATTTGTAACTTGTTTTACTTGCTTCTTAATCGCTTCAAATGATTGATTAGAATTAGTCATAATTTGAATTGCTTCATATCCTTGTACGTGAAACTTATCGCGAGCCCATTGTTCATTTACAAAAATATCTAACCCTCTTAACCTTAATCCTTGCTCAATAATCGAAACAACTTTAATTGTTTGTTTTTCTTTCCCTTTTCCTTGTACGTCAATCGTATCATGCAACTGAAGCCCTAAATTTTTAGCCGTTTCCTTCGTAACGACTCCCTCACCATCTTGTAATGGCTTATTTAAACTTTGTCCTGCAATCACTTTCGCCTTTGTTATTTTTTGATACGCGACAATATCATTCCCCACAACTTCCATCAAATCAGGTTCAAAATTATTTTTCCTCGCATATTCATACCATTCTTGATTCGCTTTTTTAAAATTATAATTCACAAGCCTTGCTGTAAAATCGGTAGCATTCCCTACACTCGCCTCTACACCGTCAATTTCTCTAACCTTTCCATTTCAATAATATTCATCCCGATATCCCCTTCTCTCTCTATTTACCAATCTATATATTCTATTCAGAATGCAAAATTCCTACTTTTTTGTATTTTTTTGTAACATGCTAATATTTCTCATGTCAGAAAAATTGACTCGCGCAAAAAAAGTAACCATAATAGTTACACGAATACATAAAAGTTATTCACATATCCACAAATAGGAGGAAGAACAATGAAACATGTAATCGTTTATGCACACCCAAATACAGAAAGCTTCAACCATGCGATTTTAGAAACGGTAAAAAGTGAATTAGAAGGAAAAGGTCATGAAGTACGCGTTCGCGATCTATACGAATTAAACTTCAATCCAGTATTAGGCGCTTCTGATTTCATCTCATTTTCTCAAGGAAACACACCAGAAGATATTAAAGAAGAGCAAGAGCATATCTCTTGGGCTGATAGCATTACATTCATTTACCCAGTTTGGTGGGCAGGACTTCCTGCTATTTTAAAGGGATACGTTGACCGTGTATTTAGCCACGGCTTTGCTTATGCTTACGGTGAGAATGGCATTGAAAAGTTATTAAGCGGCAAAAAAGGATTATTATTATCTACAATGGGAAATACGAAAGAAGCATACACCGCAGGCGGTATGTTTGACGCAATGAAGAAAACAGCGGATGTTGGTATTTTTGAATTTACAGGAATTGAAACAATTGAGCATACATTCTATACGAGTGTTCCTTCTGTGGATGATAGTGTGCGTAAACAATATCTTGAAGAAGTTAAAGACGTTGTTAATCGTGCGTTTTAATAAAAAAACTCTGGTTATAACAACCGGAGTTTTTTTATTTCATCATCAATTTTGGAATATATCTTTGAAGCATACTTTCTAATTCATTCATATCTTCCTGTCTAATAAGTAAATTTACATTGTCATTCATTTTTTCTCGCCCGCGATATAAAAATATATTTTCTTTTGGATTTTCCCATGTTGATGTTTTATAGCCTTTTAATTCTTCATATGAATAAAAGTTCAATCCGTCTATTACACCTTTTTCATATATTTGTACACTTTTAATCAGATGGATAGCTATTAAAGTCATAAAACAGCTTGCTACAGCATAACTACCTGACTGAATGAGAAACTGTTCAAATGTACCAATATCACCACTTACGTATTGAGCATATATATACATACATTGTCCGATAAAGTACGCTGGTCCAAGTAAAACAATCCAACGTCGTTTCACCCGAGGATATGCTGCAATAAGCTTTCCCGCGCTTTTTTTCATTTCATTTATTTTATATATCTTCCATAGAACAAAGAATAAAACACATAATGTAAAAATAAACATAATACATGACATCCAGTACACTCTTATTTCCTCCCCTTCACATCATTACATATAAATTTTACATTTTATATCCCTATAGTACATATGCAATTGTGCATAAAAAAACAGGTAACCTCTTCCGGTTACCTGTTTTTCATTACATCTTCTCAATCCACTCCGTCAAGTTATGCACAACTTGCGTCGGTTGTACTTCATATTCTGTTAACTTCTCCACAGTTGTTACTCCAGTGTGGACAATAAGGGTATGCATACCAGCATTTATCCCCGCTAAAATATCTGTATCGTAGTTATCCCCAACCATTAATGCTTCTTCTTTTTCTATGCCAAGCACTTTTAACGCTTGTTCCATAATGATTGATTCTGGTTTTCCGATAAAGATTGGATCCACACCTGTTGATACTGCTACAACTGATGTTAATGAACCGTTACCTGGTAATAATCCGCGCTCAGTCGGAATGGCAATGTCCCCATTTGTGGAAATAAACGTTGCACCGTTACGCACAGCAAGGCAAGCTTTTGCTAATTTTTCATATGTGATATCACGATCTAAACCAACAACAACGAAATCAGGATTTTCATCCACAAGTTCAAAGCCTTTTTCCACAAGTGCAGCGTGTAAGCCCTCTTCACCAATCATATATACAGTTGCATCTTGTTTACGCTCATAAATAAAGTTCGCTGTAGCCATACTCGTTGTGAATACTTGCTCTGCTTTCGCTGGAATATCGAAACGAACGAGTTTTTCTGCAACTTGTTCTGGTTTACGAGTTGAGTTATTCGTAACGAATAAATACGGAATGCCGCGCTCTCCTAATGCTTTCACGAAGTCGCTTGCTTCTTCAATTTGTTCTTCACCACGATACATTGTACCGTCTAAGTCAATTAAATAACCTTTATACATCGATTATGTCTCCCCTTCTCTGCTGACGTTCTCATCTATCATACCACTCTTATATTACCCCCTTTTTCCAAAGAAAAAAACGCTTTACACTAAAGCGTCCCATAACGTTCATTTTTTCTCTTTTACTTGGTAAGAACAACTACAATCACCCTCGCACATGTTTGCTAGTGTCTTTACATCTGCATTCGCAAATAAACGCTTATACATCTCTTTTTCATCTTCACATACTTGCGGGAATCTCTCTGCAATTTCCTTTAACGGACAATTTTGCTTTTCAATTACGAAAGAGTTCTCTCCATCTCTCTTTATTTGAACCATATAACCATTTTTCTCTTGCATAGCAGCTATTTCCTGTACTTTATATGCTAAATTACTTTGATTGCTTATCTTCTTTTTTAACTGTTCTTCCATTCGTTTCGTTCTCGCTTGTAAAACATAACGAAGTATTTTTTCATCGCCCATTCGAGCTAAATCATCTAATATTTCAATAGCAAACTGCTTATATTCTTTCGGGAATGTATCTTCTCCCTTTTGACTTAGTCCATACAAATATGTTGGGCGTCCAACATGCTGCCTTACCATCTTTGAATAAATTAGCTCATCATTCTCTAGTTTACTTAAATGCCTTCGGATCGCCATCTCTGTAATTTCTAAAGCTTCGGCTAATTCTGCTACAGTATGCTCGCCCTTTACCTTTAATAATTGTATAATTTCTTCTTTCGTAGTACGTGCTTCCCCCATAGCTCATCCTTCTCCCTTTTCTCTCTCATATACAATATAAGATCCCCAAAAGGAATCCTCGGGGATCTTATAAGCATAATTATTCTGGTACAAATGCAGATACAGGCCCTAATTCCTTCTCTAAATAACTGCGAATATTTGCTGGGTAGTTCTCTACCACTGCAATATGTTTTTGAATCGTCTTATATAATTCATCATGATTCATTTGAATATAATCTTGCGTAAGCATTTTTCGAAGAAGGATAACTTCTTTCATTCCTTGTCCTTCTTCTGCACTTATCACTCGCTCGTCCATTAAAATATCGATAATATCTTCATAGCTTCCTGGATCGCGCATAATAAATCCATCAATCATCGCATTCCCTACATCTAATACGCAATCAATCATAAGATGGGCTATGCGCTCTAATGCATAAAATTCAAACTCGGTTTCATATATCTTCTTCTCTTGAAATGTATTTGTTGCTCGTTCTAAACATACTAGCATTTGTTCTATTTTTTTTCTGTCTACGAAGTACATTCATGTCACCTACCTGGAAATTAAAGCATTTACATTTTAATTGTAACGCTTTCTTCTGAAAAAATCGACAATTTTTCGAATTCACCTTTTCTCCTTTATTTGTTATAGTTATATTTGTATGATTTTTGAAATTGGAGGAATGGAATCTTGGAACGTGAACTCGCACTAGAAATTGTCCGTGTAACAGAAGCAGCAGCATTAGCATCCGCACAGTGGATGGGCCGCGGAAAGAAAAATGAAGCAGATGATGCAGCAACTACAGCTATGCGTGATATGTTCGATTCAGTAAACATGGCAGGTACAGTTGTAATTGGTGAAGGAGAACTTGATGAAGCACCGATGTTATATATTGGTGAAGAACTAGGAACAGGTAACGGTCCAGAAGTAGATATCGCCGTTGATCCATTAGAAGGTACAAACATCGTTGCAAAAGGTCTTGCAAATGCAATGGCAGTTATCGCAATCGCAGATAAAGGAAACCTTCTTCACGCTCCTGATATGTACATGGAAAAAATCGCGGTTGGTCCAAAAGCAGCTGGTAAAATTAGCTTAGATGATCCAATTGAAAAAACAATTGAAATTGTAGCAGAAGCTAACAATAAAAAGATTCGTGATCTAACAGTTATCGTTCAAGAACGTGAACGTCATCAAGATATTATTGACCGTGTTCGTGCAAAAGGTGCACGCGTGAAATTATTTGGTGATGGCGATGTTGGTGCATCAATCGCAACAGCACTACCTGGAACAGGTATCGACTTATTCGTAGGTGTTGGCGGAGCTCCAGAAGGCGTTATTTCTGCAGCAGCATTAAAATGCCTTGAAGGTGAAATGCAAGCTCGCTTAGTTCCAATGAACGAAGAAGAAGAAGCTCGTTGTCGTGAAATGGGATTAGAAGATCCTCGTCAACTGCTTATGTTAGATGACTTAGTATCTGGTGATGATGCAATCTTCTCAGCAACAGGTGTTTCTGCTGGTGAGTTATTAGACGGCGTGAAATTCCTTGGCGGAGATTTAGCTGAAACATATTCTATCGTTATGCGTTACAAAACAAGAACAGTACGTTTCATTAAAACGCATCACCATTTAGATCATAAACCACACTTAAACTTAGATATTTAATAAAGGAGCCATGTGTATGGAAGAACGTTTCTTTCTGTACGACGACACTGTCGCTACAAAAACTCGTTTCGTTAGCTTTATGGGAGAAAATGAGCGTCATGATTTAGCGCTTTTATACTCCGATCGTCATTACGGTAAAACAATTGTCCTTGATATGCAACGCAATAAATTTGCAATCATCGGTCCTGACGATTTAAACGAACCAGGCTACTTAGAGCACGCATTTTCTATGACTGAAGAAATTGCAGAAGAATTACGCTCATTTTTATTTGAACTTATATAATTTATCGTATGCACCAGCTATTTTAGCTGGTGTTTTTTCATTGTAAGAGTTTTGAATTTTCAATCTTCTGTGTTATAATTAAGAATAAATCTATTTGGATAGAAAGGACGTTATCTACGTATGCCAACATTTACTTTGTAATGGACCAGCAATTGGATAGCATTACTCTCAAAAAAGCACCGTGCTTTTTCAAGGGAGTAGTCTGCCCATTCCCATTACAAAGGAACGTAACGCATCTGTAGTATGATGTTTACGGAGGTTCCTCTTTGGGGAACCTCTTTTTATTTTTGTCTACTTCTCATATCTTCATACTACAAGACATCCAAATAGCTGTATTACGTTCCTTTACCAATATATAAGAGGTGAAGGAAAATGCAGAAAGTACAACTTTCTTGGAGTTTATATGAAAACGAACTAGCAACAATCGAAAAATATTGTAAAAATTGCAGGCGTACTACCCTTTTTACCGACACGAACATTCGCAGGCATAACGCAAACGGAAAGAACATATATCGATTTGCAATTTATAAATGTCCGAAAGATCATACGTGGAATCAAAAACTTCATATTTATAAATCATTTACTGATCACGTCGAAACTGTCGATATGACTCAGCAAGAACAAACGGAAACAAGTACTACCATTTCCATTACACAATACAAAGAAAGTGGTATAGCCGAAATAACGATCGTATTAGACATAGTTTTCGGTTCCCACCGGGTTGATAAAGTGTTATCCACATATATTTCAGATTGGAGCCGTGCACTCATTGTGGAGAAAATTAAAAATGGGTACATCCAACTAAATGGACAACAAATGAAACCAAACAAAACGCTTTCTGAAGGTGATCACATTTCAATTTGTTTGTAAGGAGGACTCACATGTTAACGGTGAGAAAAGGTACGATTGATTTATTGAATGACTTAGATGTAATGTATACAGCATGCAAAGAAGCACTCTTACAGAACAAAATTTATCAATGGGATGATTCTTACCCGTCGCGGGACCATATTTCCTATCATTTAAAACAAGGTGAACTGTATTGCCTATTTGAGGATGATTCACTCGTTGGTGCTGTCGTGCTAAACGAGTGGCAATCTCCCGAATATGAACGAATTGATTGGTCAGAAACAGACGGACGCTTTCTTATCGTCCATTCTTTCGTCATCCATCCTTTCGCGCAAGGAAAGGGATATAGCAAAGTACTTTTATCCTTTTGGGAAAGCGAAGCAAGACGGATAGGCTACAAAGGAATACGCCTAGATTGCTTTACAGGTAATCCGGTTTCATTAAGCCTTTATGAAAAAAATAATTATATTTGCCGAGGTGCTGTTTATTTCAAAAGTAAACAGCCTCCTCATAATTGGTATAATTGCTATGAAAAAAACCTCTTACAATCGTAAGAGGTTTTTTTATTTCTTCACTTTTCGTAATACGAAGTGTGCACAACCGAAGTTACAGTACTCGTATAAATACTCTGATAAAGTACTAATTTTCGTATCATATGTCGAACGTTGATTACTATCATCAAAGAATCCACGCAATCTAAGTTGCTCATAACCCCAGTCTCCAACGATATAATCATATTTATTTAAAATTTCTGCATAACGCTCTTTAAATGCTTCTTCACTAAAACCGTCACGAAAGTTTTTAATTACTTCGTACTGAACATTATTAACGCTCACCGTAGTATGAATCTCTTGCTTTTGCTCCATTATGAACTTCCTCTCTAAGCATTCTTCTTTTTATCGTATCACAAAGCATAACAACCAACAATTTCAAATACAAAAAATTGAAAATTAGTGCATGCTATGGAGAAGGAGGTGATACATCGTGAAAAAGCAAATTATACTCTCTCTCCTCACTCTTTCCTTATTTACAGGCTGTCAGTCAACTAATAAAGCCGAAATGGAACGTGAAGAAGGAAGTCGTGTTCTTGTTTCCAATAAAAACGACATGTATCATACGGAAGATACAAATACACGGCTCACAAGGGTTGGCTATTCATCTAAACAAAAACATGAAGTATCTAACAAACAAGTAGGAGCCATTAACCGTGAGAAAGTCGCTGAAATGATTACAAGCATGACAGTTAAACTTCCTGACGTTGCAAATGCTGCCACGCTCGTTACTGACGACGAAGTATTCGTTGTATACCGTGCCAACACAACCGATCCGAAACTAGTAGCGGATCAAGTATATAAAACTGCTTTGTCCATCGTTCCTCGCTATTATAAAGCATATGTGTCAACAAACCAAAAGTTGATTTCTCAAATTCAAGGCCTTCAATCCGGTAGCTTAAACGATACAGAATATGAACAAAGTCTTGATATGCTAAAACGTGAAATGAGCAACAATCCTCATTTGAACAATACCGGGGAGCAAACTTTAAATGATATGATTAAAAAATAAAAAGGTGGAAAAAACCTCCACCTTTTTTTACTATTTCTTCCGATCTGCATAAACCTCCATCGCATCACACATAAACTGCGCTAAACCTTCACCAAACTTATCAATATTTTTCGTAAAACGCTCATCAGCAACATACATTTGACCGAGCCCCTTAAAGGCTTCTAATGAATATTCACCAAAGTTTTGCAAGTAATCGTACCAGACTCCAATTGCTTCTTGCGCCTCTTTAGAATCAGGGGCTCCATTTCGAAGTGTTGCTAGCTTTCTGTAAATATTATTAAACTCCTCCTGTTTCTCTGTAGACATACCCTTCGCTGTTTTATTCGCTTTAACTACAGCCTCATCTCCCCATCGTTCACGTGCTTCTTCTTCGTACGGGTTATGACTAAAATCAAATCCTTCAAATTTCTCTTTGTTCGTCATTTCAATCTCTCCTTTTGTATGCTGAATTGTTTTATTAATCGTCGCTATCACCTTATCCAATCTAGCCCGCTTTTCAAGAAGCATTTTCTTATGAAGCTGTAATGCTTCTTCACGGTCGAATGAAGGACTCATGATAATTTCCTTAATCTTCTTTAAAGGGAAGCCAAGCTCTTTAAAAAATAAAATTTGCTGCAATGTTTCTAAATTTTCATTGGAATACAGACGATATCCAGACTCTGTCGTCTCATCTGGGGTTAACAACCCAATTTCATCGTAATGATGCAGTGTGCGCACACTAACTCCAACTAAATTAGCTACTTCTTTTACCCTCATTGTCATGCGTATCTCCCCCTTAGTACATACGATAAAGTATGACGCAACGTTAGAGTCAACAAAAAATTCATTTGTTTTTCGAAAGATTCATCTCTCCACATTCTCCTACATTTCATGCATAATATATATGTACATACATTAGAAAGCGGTGAAAGTATGGTTTCAAATACTGTAATTGTCAGCATCATATTTCAACTCGTTGTTTCGATTCTGGTCCCAATTATTGTACTCGTTTATTTCCGTAAGAAATATAATATTAATTTGAAAATAGTTGGCGTTGGTGTCCTTATCTTTATCGGGTTTACCCAAATTCTCGAAACACCATTCCAATTATTCATGCGTGGTAATCCCACAACAGCTGAGTTTTTAAAGAACCCATTTATCTTTTCGATTTCCGGCGGACTAACTGCTGGTATTTTTGAAGAACTAGGTCGTTTCGTTGCCTTTTACTACTTACTGAAAAAATATCGAGATTATAAAGACGGTCTTGCGTACGGAATTGGGCACGGCGGTATTGAATCGATTTTAGTCGGCGGATTCGCTGGGCTTCAAACTCTTACCTTTGCAACATCTATTAACAATGGTAGCTTCGCTCAAATGGTTGAACAATACCCACAGTTGAGCCATATCAAGGACTTGTTAATAGAGCAACCTGCCTATTTATACTTACTTGGTAGCCTAGAAAGAATTATGGCATTAGTACTGCAAATTGCCTTCACAATGCTTGTCGTATACGCGGTAAAACAAAAGAAATACATTTTCCTCGTATACGCTATACTATTCCATACACTTGTAGACTTTTTCGCAGCACTTTACCAAACAAAAATGATTAACATCTTTGTTGCAGAAGGAATCACTCTTCTCTTCGCGATTGGTGGTTTCATTCTTATTCGTAAAATGAAAGAGAAATTAGTGAGTGTACCAGAGTAAAAAATAACCCACCAGTTGGTGGGTTATTTTTTATAAGGATTGTCGTAATGATGATAACTTTTTCCTCCTTGCAGCTCCCTCTTTGTTTCTGCATCTATAACGATGTACTTATGAAACTCTTCTACCTCATCTTGAGTAAAAGAAGCAAAAAAGTACACTTGGCGATCAGGGTGAACAAACGAATCTTGAATCACCACGCTACTACGACAGCCGACAGCTGTTTTTTGTCGGAAGGTAAATTCTGCATCTTGTACTTCTTTCCATAAAATTTTCTTTCGAACACTATACGCCGCATTTTTGTATTCCTTATAGACCTTCTTATCTAACTGTTCATAAAATAGATTTTCATTCACAAACGATTTGTTTTGATTGCTCGGGTATTCTAATTCTTGATTTGATTGTGCATATGTTGTGGACAGTTGTACGAGAAAACAAATACTGAATACAATGCATATCATTTTTTTCATAATTGTACCTCAATTTTTTATTATCCACATTACTTTTCCACATACTTAGATCACTATGCCCTTTCCAAGAAAAAGGAATTTTTTCCATACTTGTCGAAGTATATATCGTCAACTTGAAAGATGGGGATGAAATATGAAGAAAATTATTATAATACGACATTGTTCAGCAACTGGACAAGAGCGTAATGCCGAATTAACAAACGTAGGAAGAGACCAAGCAAACAACCTTGCTACATTCCTCATAGAAAATAATCTACAAATAGGTCATATTATTTCAAGCCCTTTTGTCCGCGCTATCGATTCTATTCGGCCCTATGCACGCCAAGCTAATTTACCTATTCAAGAAGATGAACGGTTAGCAGAGCGCATATTAAGCAACGTTCCAATGGATGATTGGATGCAAAAACTAGAATCCACTTTTACAAACATAGATATTGCCTTTTCGGGCGGAGAGTCAACAAAACAAGCAACAGACCGTGCCATCTCACTTATTCAGGAAGTTTTAAAACTAGAGCATGACACAACATTACTCGTTACACACGGCAACTTACTCACATTAATTTTAAAGCACTTTGATCATACTATTGGCTTTGATGAATGGAAAACTTTAACTAATCCTGATATTTATGAAATTAAACTTGATGAACAATCTATCATAAAACGATTATGGAAAGCGCCATCCAAGTAATATCCCTTTCCAATACATTCAGTTGACACTGCGAGAAGATATGGTAGGGCTGCAGTAAAACATAGAGAGGGGTATCATGCAATATGTACGAAGACGTACTTTCTTTACTACATAAAACAAATGCTTCTTATGAAAAATTTGAACACGAACCAGTACTCGATTATGAGACAGATCGCATCGTTCGTGAAAGGCTCGGCTTACAAGGTACTCCAAGTAAAAGCCTATTTTTAAAATCAAAATCCGGGGAGTACTACGTATTCTTTACGTTAGAGGGAACTCGTCTCAACCGAGGAGAGATGAAAGAAATAACAGGAGAGAGCTTATCTCTCTGTTCTCCTGACGAGCTAAGAGAAGAGACTGGCTGTACTCCAGGATGTGTAGCTCCTTTCGGTTATTCACAAGATGTAACGATTATTGTGGACAGTTCAATTTATACTTACAATAAAATTTTAATTACACCTGGTGTACCTGAATTTACAATTGAATTATCCACAGAGGAATTAAAAAGAATTTTATCAACGTGTCAAAATACAGTTTTAGAGTATAAGAAAAAAGAGAGCTAATCATTAGCTCTCTTTTTTCACTATTTCGCTTCTGCTGTTTTTTCTTTTGCAGAACGTACTTGCTCGTCCGCATGATAAGAAGAACGTACAAGTGGACCAGCTTCACAGTGGCTAAATCCTTTGCTAAGTGCAATTTCTTTAAGCTCTGCAAATTCTGCTGGTGGATAATATTTAAGAACTGGTAAATGCTTCTTAGATGGTTGTAGATATTGTCCAAGAGTTAAAATATCCACATTGTTTGCACGTAAGTCATCCATTGCTTCAATTAAATCTTCTCTTGTTTCTCCTAAGCCCACCATAATGCTCGATTTAGTTGGAATATCAGGCTGCATTTCTTTTGCTCGACGTAAAAACTCTAATGAACGGTCATATTTTGCTCTAGCGCGAACTCGGTTAGATAATCGACGTACTGTTTCAATGTTATGGTTCAAAATATCTGGTTTTGCATCCATTAACATTTTTAAGTTTTCTTCTACCCCACCCATATCAGATGGTAATACTTCGATAGACGTGAATGGATTTTTACGACGTACAGCGCGTACTGTTTCAGCGAAAACAGCTGCTCCGCCGTCCTTTAAATCATCACGTGCAACCGCTGTTATAACAACGTGTTTTAAGCCCATTTGTACTACAGAATCTGCTACGCGTTCTGGCTCTTGTAAATCAAGCTCAGTTGGCAAGCCTGTTTTAACCGCACAAAAACGACAAGCACGTGTACAAACCGCACCTAAAATCATAAATGTTGCTGTTTTCCTTACAGCCCAGCATTCATGAATATTCGGACATTTCGCTTCTTCACAAACGGTATGAAGATTTTTAGAACGCATCATTTTCTTTAAGCCTGTATAGTTTTCATTCGTGTTTAACTTAATTTTCAACCATTCGGGCTTGCGCTTATACTCTGTTTGTTTTGTCATGGTTATCAACTCCGCACAATATGAAATAGTTTACCGTGTTCGCTTCTTTCAATGTAACATATCTATTCTAACGTATGAAAGCGATTTGCTCAAATGAAGATTCTAAGATTTTTTCCAATCGTTCCCTATAATGAAATACTCCGTATATCCCACACTAAAAAGAGTGATGTTGTGAAAGGAGTCTATTTCATGCTTCGAAAAATTTCTCTTTTGCTTTCGATTTGCTTTCTTCTCCACCAAAACATCGCTTACGGTGAAGATAATCAGCAAAGCATATATGAAAAGCGCATGGCACTATATAAAGAAACTGAGCAATCTTCAGGCATTCCGTGGTATTACTTAGCTGCAATGGATCAATACGAAAGAAACATACGGAGCGTAAGAAAGGATATTCCGAAAAAACCAGATGCCATCATTTCCCTTTATTTTAAACCTGAAATATGGGCTGGACCTGTTAATAGTAACGATACTCTCCCCCATACGATTTCTCTATTTGGCGGAATGGGTTTAGATGGTGACAAAGATGGATTTGCAAATGCAAATAACGACCGTGATCTTCTGCATACCGCAGCAACTATTTTAAAGAAACAGGGAACGTCAGAAGACCATATTAACATTATGCTTTGGGAATATTATAGACGTGCAAAAACAGTTGAATTAATTACAGAATACGCCCGAATTTATAAACATTATGGACGTATTAATTTAGAAGGAAATGCTTTCCCTCTCCCAATCCACAGTGACAATAGCTACCGTAGTACTTTTGGAGCTGGAAGAAGTTTTGGTGGAAGACGAATTCATGAAGGAACCGATATCTTTGCCAGATATGGCGTACCCGTAAGATCCACTTGCTATGGCGTCATTGAAACAAAAGGATGGAATCGTCTTGGCGGATGGCGCATTGGTATTCGTGACCTTCATAATAATTATCACTATTACGCTCATTTAGGCGGGTTCTCTAAAGAAATACAGCTCGGACAAATTGTCGAGCCAGGAAAAGTAATCGGATTTGTCGGTAGCACTGGTTACGGTCCTCCTGGCACAGCTGGAAAATTCCCGCCCCACCTACATTTCGGCATGTATAAAGACAACGGTTATACAGAATGGGCTTTCGATCCATACATGCATTTAAGTCTTTGGGAGCGAAAAGAACGCGCGAATACAAAACGATAACCGTAGCACATTGCTACGGTTATTTTTTATCCCGCTATTTGTGGGCAGTAAGACCCCTACCTCAAAATCCAGCGAAAGCAAAGAAGTTCGCTAGGGCTCGGGCTGCCCGTAAAAGCCCGATTGGTGAGGGCTAATAATCAGTGGGGGACGAAGCCCCCCACTGATTAAAATTTCACTTTATATTCGCTAACTATCCGTTTTCTTTTTATCTGGTACAACAACACTTCCGCTTCCGTAATAAGTAGGCACCTCACCTTGAACAATGCGCGTCGCAATCGGAATGTTTTGCTTCACCGTAATTTCCTTCGTGCGTAACGGAATCATAACTTGTAACGTCACTTCCACCTCCATAATAATTTTGATCGCTGTGTTATTAATTCCTTGCGGCTCAACTAACTGTTTAATATCCGTATTCACATGGCCAATTGGCGTAAAATTAATCGGAATATTTGGTCCTATATTACCAAGAAGCGCATTATCGGTTATGCGTCCAAAAGGAACTGACATAGATACCCCATTCTCTTCAAAAACACCAAGTGCTTTCGTATCCCCTTTTTCTACTTGTTGTAAATATTTCTCTATGTATTCAGTCGTCGATGTTAATATTTCATTTACTTGTTTTGTATTTAAATCAATTGTAGATACTTTCCCGTTCCTATCCGTTTGTACTTTCATTAATGAATCTACATCAAACCCTTCATTAATTCGGTCTTTTACCGCTTTCGTCATAACTGCTGTCGCCATTTTATGCGTCTCTGTTTCCCCATACTTAATTAACGTTGGTTGAATACTTTTATTTACAATCCATAATCCTTGAACTACCATTACGATAAAAATGATAAACGAAATAAGCAGTATATACCGAAAGGAAATCGGTCCCCTTCGAAACCGCGAATTTTTCGAACGAAATATGCTCATAAGAAAACCCTCCTTCTTATATTATTTCTATGCAAGAAAGAGGGACGATATATGCTTATCTCATTTTTAATAGTGCATCTTTTCCGATTGTGCCGGCCGTAATGCCTAAAGCTTCGGCTTCAATCGTTACTGATTCCAGCGGTGCTTCAAGAAGTTGTTCAATCGTTCTTACACCAACCGCACGGCCAGCAATAATTCCTCGATCTCCTAACTTCTCATTTAAAAGACCTACATCTAATGCACCGCACATAATATATCCTTTATCGCTCATTACAGCTAGCAAATTTGTCTTTGGAAGTTTGACGCTAACGGCAATAAACGTATAGTTATCGATTATAATAGGCTCTACATTAACCATAGTTCACACTCCTCTCTTTCTTATCTGTATGACAAGAGAAAAATGAGTGTTACACGTTAACTAGCCTATAGTTTGACGGAAAATGTATGAGTTATCAACATGTCTGTTAACACATCTCTAAGTAGTTCTGGCATATAATATTGCTTATGAGAAAGTGTGGATAGCTCTGGGTATAAGTATCCAAACGTAAACATATCAATCGTTCCTACCGTATATATACGATCTAACTCCAGTGATTTCCCGTTAATCAATACATCTTCCAGTAAAATTTTATTCCCAGGAATCGTATCTGGAATCACTTCTAAACCATCGTAAATCATTTTCCCCATTACTTTTCCGCGAAATCCGAATCCTTTCACCTCAAGATTCTCCATATTCGGACGGCGTGCTTTCAAAATAACTTCTCTTAACGTCTTCCCTGGCACTTTTAATAAACATGGATTAATTGGATGTGGACAAATTCGATGAATATCTCCGCGCGTCACAACGCCTTCATTTAATCCCTCAAGTAGTACACCAGCGTTCACCATTCCAATATCTGCATTACACCACTCTTTAAGCGCACTTGCCAACATATGAGAAAACGTCGTCTCCTTAAACCAATCAACCGGCAATGATTCTTTTAAATGAACGACAGGCTCAGCCATTATCTGTTTACTTTCTTCCTGCAGCATTTCAATTGTGGATAACGGCTCGCTATAAGCACCTAACCGTTCTGTCTTAATCGCTCTACCGTCTTTTTTCAACAGTCTCTTCGTCTCTTTATCCACAGTAAGCTGAACGTGACCAACGTAATGTCCCCACTTTTCACAACAGCAAAGCAAGGTATCATTTACAAGAACGCCACGCTCAAATAAATGATGCGTATGTGCACCTAAAATAACATCTATATCATAATGCTCCGCCATATACTCATCCATACTTTTTCCAAGATGAGAAAGCACAACCGTAATATGAGCTGTATCCTTAACTTCTTCTAAAATAGACTCTAAATGGATGATTGGATCTTCAATATGCCAATCTAACATATGATAAAACTCTGGATAAGCTACCGTTAACCCAATAAAGGCAACCGTAATCCCATCTGTCGTTGTATGTAATTTATAAGGCTGCGCCCACGCCGGACGTACACCTTCTTTTTCAAATAAATTCGCTACAAGCACCTCAAACCCAGCATCATCATATAGACGATTCAAATGCTCTTTCGCTAACGTAATTCCTTCATTATTTCCGATCGTTACATAATCATATAACGCCTCATTTAATAACCTCGTATTCCCAAGTCCATTTGTCGCTTCCGAAATACTATGAAAACGATCCACATGATCGCCAATATCTACAGTTAAAACAGCCTCTCCCGCTGCCTGTCTTCGCTTTTTCTCTCCTTGTACAAACCGAGAAATTTGTGGCCAATTTTCAAAATGACTATGTATATCGTTTGTATGATAAAGGTGGATGATTGTTTCTTTATTTATATTCAGAGAAAAAACCTCCTCTCAGTTCCTTACTGCCATTTACGCTATACGTACGCAATAATCCTGTAAATACTTTTCGTCTTTTCTTGCTATTTTACATTGTACTCGCATTGTGAGAAAAAGCAAAAGATTGTCCTTTTCATATGAGAAACTTTATTTTTTCTAGCTTGTGGATTCTTTGCTGGGTTTGTCAGTATCTTAGCCTCAATTACTTTTTGTTGGTCGCCTTATATATAAGTGCTTCTCTCCCATTTGAATGTTGAGGGGTATATTCCCCTCTCCGCGATGTCGTAATTTGTTGATAAGTCGATATTCCTTGTCGACACGTCGATATATTGGAATAATCGCTGATATATTCCAAGTTGTGGTCGATATATTTGAAAAATCGCCGATATATTTAACTGAACACCCACCTAGGTATCCTTTACCAAGCCAAAACAAATCCGCAAAACAAAAAAGCGCCCTGCATAGCAGGGCGCTTCCACTTTATCTATTATCCAGTTCCAGCGGCTAGAATGTTCGGTGGCTTCACTTCTTCCTATGAGGCAAAAAGCGCCTCTACGTCAGAAGCTCCATCCCCCTCACATTCTGGACGAGCCGCTTCCACTTTAAATATTGTCCAGCTTCGCCTCCTAGACCCTCATGTCTAAGAACCTTCCGCACCAGAAGATAAAAAAGCATCTTCTGTGCGAAAGAACCTTAGCCAACGGGTCTGAACAGTCGGCTCCGCATTTCTATTTAACCAATAGAACCTTCCATCTCAAACTTGATTAGGCGGTTCATTTCAACTGCGTATTCCATTGGAAGTTCGCGAGTGAATGGCTCGATGAAGCCCATTACGATCATTTCTGTAGCTTCTTGCTCAGAAATACCACGGCTCATTAGGTAGAATAATTGTTCTTCTGATACTTTCGATACTTTCGCTTCGTGCTCAAGTGAAACGTAATCGTTTTTGATTTCGTTGTAAGGAATTGTATCAGATGTAGATTGGTTATCCATGATTAACGTGTCACACTCGATGTTAGAGCGAGAGTTTTTCGCTTTTGGTCCGAATTGTACGATACCACGGTAAGTTACTTTACCACCATGCTTCGCAATCGATTTAGAAACGATTGTTGAAGACGTGTTTGGTGCTAAGTGAATCATTTTCGCACCAGCATCTTGGTGTTGGCCTTTACCAGCAATCGCGATAGATAATGTTAAACCACGAGCGCCTTCGCCTTTTAAGATAACTGCTGGGTATTTCATCGTTAATTTAGATCCGATGTTACCGTCAATCCATTCCATCGTTGCGTTTTCTTCACAAACCGCACGTTTTGTAACTAGGTTATATACGTTGTTCGCCCAGTTTTGGATTGTTGTATAACGGCAATATGCATCTTTCTTAATGATGATTTCTACTACCGCACTATGAAGTGAGTTAGTCGTGTAAACAGGTGCTGTACAACCTTCTACGTAGTGTACGTGTGCGCCTTCGTCTACGATGATAAGCGTACGCTCGAATTGTCCCATATTTTCAGAGTTAATACGGAAATACGCTTGAAGTGGTGTATCAACTTTAATACCTTTTGGAACGTAGATGAATGATCCACCAGACCAAACTGCAGAGTTTAATGCAGAGAATTTGTTGTCTGTTGGTGGGATTACTTTTCCGAAATGCTCACGGAAAATATCTTCGTTCTCTTTTAATGCGCTATCTGTATCTTTGAAGACGATTCCTAGAGCCTCTAGGTCTTCTTTCATGTTGTGGTATACAACTTCAGATTCGTACTGTGCAGATACACCAGCTAAATATTTTTGCTCAGCTTCAGGAATACCTAATTTATCAAATGTAGCCTTAATTTCCTCAGGTACTTCATCCCAAGACTTCTCAGATTTCTCAGATGGTTTTACGTAGTACGTAATTTCATCGAAATCTAAGTCGTTTAAGTCGCCGCCCCATTGTGGCATTGGCATTTCATAGAACTTATCCAGTGATTTTAAACGGAAGTCTAACATCCACTGTGGTTCTTCTTTCATACGTGAAATCTCTTCTACGATTTCTTTTGTTAAACCGCGTCCAGCACGGAAAATCGAAACGTCTTTGTCTTTGAAACCATATTTATAATCGCCGATATCTGGCAGTTGCTTCGCCATGTTGGTGTGTCCCTCCTTATATAACCTCGTTTTTAGGAACCTTTAACATTACTTATCTTCGTTTAAGCCCTTTTCTAACGCTTTCCACGCTAATGTTGCACATTTAATACGTGCCGGGAACTTGCATACGCCTTGTAATGCTTCAATATCTCCTAAATCAATGCTGTCATCATACTCTTTTCCTAGCATCATGTCAGAGAAAATTTTAGAAAGCTTAAGAGCCTCTTCAATTTTCTTTCCTTTTACTGCTTGTGTCATCATTGAAGCTGAAGACATTGAAATTGAACATCCTTCGCCTTCAAACTTCGCTTCTTGTACAATACCCTCTTCTACTTTCATCGTAAGTTGAATACGATCGCCGCAAGTTGGATTGTTCAAGTTAACGGTAACACTATCTTCTAGCACGCCATGGTTACGAGGATTTTTATAATGATCCATAATAACTTGACGATATAACGTATCTAAATTATTAAATGACATTTGTGAAATACTCCTTTGTCTTGATTAGCGATTCAACAAATGTATCAATTTCTTCTTTTGTATTATATAAATAGAAGCTTGCACGTGCTGTAGAAGAAGCTTTTAGCCACTTCATAAGCGGCTGTGCACAGTGATGTCCTGCGCGAACCGCAATGCCTTCTACATCTAATACAGTTGCTACATCGTGAGGATGTACGTCTTCAATATTAAATGTAACTAGACCAGCGCGATGCTTTGGACCATAAATTGTAACGCCATCTACTTCTGATAGTCTTTCTAAAGCGTATTGCGCTAATTCATGTTCATGCTTTTCAATATTATGAAGACCGATTTCTTCTAGGAAATCAATTGCCACACCAAGTCCGATTGCATTACCGATAATCGGTGTACCTGCTTCGAACTTCCACGGAAGCTCTTTCCACGTAGACTCTTGTAAGTCTACGAAATCAATCATTTCACCACCAAATTCAATTGGTTCCATATTGTTTAGCAATTCTTTCTTACCATATAATACGCCGACACCTGTTGGTCCGCACATCTTATGAGCAGATAATGCGTAGAAATCACAGTTTAAATCTTGTACATCCACTTTCATATGAGGTGCACTTTGGGCTCCATCAACGATCATGATTGCACCGTTTTCATGTGCGATTGCTCCGATTTCTTTTACAGGGTTAATCGTTCCAAGTACGTTTGACACGTGCATAATAGAAACGATTTTTGTATTCGGTGTAACTGTTTGACGAACATCTTCTAAAGAAATTGTACCGTCTGGTTGAAGCGGAAGGTATTTTAAAGTTGCGCCAGTTTTCTTCGCAACTTGTTGCCACGGAATGATGTTACTATGGTGCTCCATGTAAGAGATGACGATTTCATCGCCTTCTTTTACATTATCAAGACCATAGCTAGCTGCTACTGTATTTAATGCAGTTGTCGTTCCGCGCGTGAAAATAATCTCTTCCATTGATTTCGCGTTAATAAACTTGCGAACTTTCTCACGTGCACCTTCATACGCGTCGGTAGCTTTCGTACCGAGCGTATGAACACCGCGATGCACGTTAGAATTATATTCTTTATAGTAACGTTCTAACGTTTCAATGACTTGAATTGGTTTTTGAGAAGTTGCTGCACTATCGAAATAAACAAGTTGTTTGCCGTTCACTTTTTGATCAAGAATTGGAAACTGTTTGCGTATTTCATGAATATTCATTAGCGAACTTTCCTTTCAATTACCTCAACAAGCTGTGCTTTTACTCCTTCAATTGGAAGCTCATTTACTACAGGTGCTAAGAATCCATGGATGACTAAACGTTCTGCTTCGCGTTTTGGAATACCACGGCTCATCAAGTAGTATAATTGGTACGGATCTACGCGGCCTACTGAAGCTGCGTGACCTGCCATTACATCATCTTCGTCAATTAAAAGAATTGGGTTTGCATCCCCACGAGCTTTCTCGTCTAACATAAGAACGCGAGAAGATTGTTGTGCATTTGATTTAGATGCACCGTGTTCAATCTTACCAATTCCGTTAAAGATAGATGTTGCACTATCTTTTTGTACACCGTGTTTCAAGATCCAACCTTCAGAGTGTTTACCGAAGTGAACAACTTTAGTTGTAAAGTTTTGTGTTTGGTTACCACGGCCAATTGTTACTGTTTTCGTATCAGCATATGAACCGTCGCCCATTAAGTTCGTAACGTTCTCTGAAATTGTGTTTCCGTCATTCATAAGGCCTAAAGCCCAATCAATACGGCCGTCGCGTCCAACAACACCGCGGCGGTTAACGTAAGTTGTTACGTCTTTTGCTAATAGATCAACCGCACCGAATTTCACTTGTGCGCCTTGTTCCACGATTACTTCTGCTACGATATTTGCAATACCTTTAGCATTTTCATTTGCAACGTAGTTTTCTACATAAGTTGCAGTACTGTTCGCATCAGCTACGAATAATACGTGGTTATATACGTTAGCTTCTTCGCCGTCTACTAAGAATACAGCTTGAAGTGGAGTTTCAAGAACAACGTTTTTCGGAACATATACGAATGCACCGCCGTTGATTAATGCAGCATGAAGTGCAGTTAGACGATGCTCGTCTACTTTCACGCCATCTTTCATTAAATACTTTTGTAATAGTTCAGCATGCTCTGTTGCAGCTGTTACGATGTCTGTAAAAATAACACCTTTTTCTTTTGCTTCGTCTGCTAAAGAAACGAAAGCAGTTGTACCAGTACGTTGTACTAATACGCTGTTATTTTCATCGATTAAGTTTTTCACTGCTTCTGGAAGCTCTGTTAAAGAACTTACAGGCTCTTGCTTAGCAGCGTCGCCTTTCCCGATAAAGTCCCATTTTTCAATTTTCGTTTTATCAGGCGTTGGCATTGGAAGTTCAGTTGCTTGTGCAAGAGCTTGTAAGCGGAACTCAGTCAACCAAGCAGCTTCGTTTACTTCGCTTGCGCGCTGACGGATTGTTTCTTGATCGAAAGGTAATGTACCGATTGTCATGTTTATGCTCCTCTCTTACGCTTCTTGCTCTGCTGTTTCGTCTTCAATACCTAATTCTTTTTTAATCCAGTCGTAACCTTCAGCTTCTAGACGTTGTGCAAGCTCAGGGCCACCAGATTTAACGATACGACCGTTCATCATAACGTGAACGAAATCTGGAGTGATGTAGTTTAATAAACGTTGGTAATGCGTAATCATTAGGCAACCGAACTCTTCGCCGCGCATTTGGTTAATACCTTTAGATACAACTTTTAATGCATCGATATCAAGACCTGAGTCGATTTCATCTAAGATTGCGATTTTTGGCTCAATCATCATTAATTGAAGAATTTCGTTACGTTTTTTCTCTCCACCAGAGAAACCTTCGTTTAAGTAACGTTGTGCCATTTCTGGATCCATTTCTAGGAATTCCATGTTTTTATCTAAAGTACGGATAAATTTCATAAGAGAAATTTCATCGCCTTCTTCACGACGTGCATTAATTGCAGAACGTAAGAAGTCAGCGTTTGTTACTCCGCTAATTTCACTTGGATATTGCATTGCTAAGAATAGACCTGCTTGTGCGCGCTCGTCTACTTCCATTTCTAATACATCTTCACCGTCGATGATGATGCTACCTTCTGTTACTTCATACTTTGGGTGACCCATAATCGCAGAAGATAAAGTTGATTTACCTGTTCCGTTAGGTCCCATAATTGCGTGGATTTCTCCACCCTTTACTTCAAGGTTTACACCTTTTAAAATTTCTTTGCCATCAATTGATACGTGTAAGTCTTTCACCGTTAATGTAGAACCAGCCATCTCAATACCTCCATTAATCCTATATATACATTTTAAAAATTACTAAAACGTTCATATTCTCATTTTATTCTCATTCTAATCTTATATCAAATAAAATGATATCGCAAACGATGAAAAAATGTAACAATTTTTTCACAAATGTATATAAGTATTTCCCTTGCATCCTTATATGATACACCTTTCTTCTTATTTATATAAAGAAAAAAGAACTGGGAAATTCCCAATCCTTTCCTTGTACTTATTCACTTACCGGAAGTACAGCACCTTTATATTCTTTATTAATAAAGTCTTGAATTTCTTTTGAATGCAGTACTTCTACTAACTCTTTAATTTCTTTTTTCTTCTCGTCCCCTTTGCGAACTGCAATAATATTTGCATAAGGAGAGTCTGATCCTTCAATTGCAATTGCATCCTTTGTTGGATTTAATTTCGCATCAATTGCATAGTTTGAATTAATAAATAAAGCATCACCTTCATTATTTTCATATAGCTTCGGTGAAAGTCCAGGTTCTACATCTGTTTTGAACTTTAAATTTTTCGGATTTTCTACAACATCTTTTACTGTTGCTTTAACAACATCTACACCGTCTTTTAGTTTAATAACTCCGCCTTTTTGCAATAGTGCTAACATACGTCCGCGCTCTGCAACGTTATTACTCATAATAACTGTTCCGCCATCTGGCAAGTCTTTTAAGCTTTTATATTTCTTAGAATAAATGCCCATTGGCTCTAAATGGATTTTTCCTGCATTTACAATTTTATATCCTTTTTCTTGAATTTCTTTATCTAAATACGGAATGTGCTGGAAATAGTTCGCATCAATTTCTTTATCCACTAACGCTTTATTCGGTAACACATAGTCCTGGAACTTTTTAATCTCTAATTTAATGCCTTTTTTCTCTAATATCGGTTGTGCTTTCTCTAAAATAACAGCGTGCGGCACGTTAGAAGCTCCCACAACAAGCTTATTCTCCTCTTTCCCTCCGCAAGCAGCTAATGTAAATACAGACAGCGCTGTAACAACTGACAGTAGAATCTTTTTCATATGATGTCCCCTTCTCCCCTATAGTTATGTAGTTATAAAAAGAGCCGGCATACACCAGCCCTTTCACAGCAATTATTCTTTTACAGGAACAACTGCTCCTTTATATTCTTTATTAATAAAGTCTTCGATTTCTTTAGAATGCAATACTTCTACAAGCTCTTTAATCGCTTTTTTATCTTTATCACCTTTACGAACCACTAACACGTTTGCATATGGAGAATCATCGCCTTCAATTGCAATTGCATCTTTTTCTGGGTTTAATTTCGCATCAATTGCATAGTTCGAGTTAATTAAAACAGCGTCGCCTTCTTTATTGTTATACACTTGTGGTAACAAACCAGGCTCAATATCTGTTTTGAACTTTAAGTTTTTCGGATTATCTGCAATATCTTTTGGAGTTGCATTAACTGGTTCTACTCCGTCTTTAATTTTTAAAATGCCTTCTTTTTGTAAAATTGCTAAACCACGACCATGATCAGTAACAGAATTACTCATAATAATTGTCGCCCCGTCTGGAAGTTCTTTTAAGCTCTTATATTTTTGAGAATATACACCAATCGGTTCTAAATGAATTTTTCCTGCTACTTCAAAATCATATTTTTTATCTTTAATTTCTTTTTCTAAATACGGAATGTGCTGGAAGTAGTTCGCATCTAATTCTTTATCTGCTAACGATTTATTCGGTAACACGTAGTCTTGGAATTTTTTAATTTCTAACTCAATTCCTTTTTTCTCAAGTAACGGTTTTGCCTTTTCTAAAATTTCAGCGTGCGGTACGTTAGAAGCACCAACAACAAGTTTCTTTTCATCTTTATCTTTCCCCCCGCAAGCAGCTAACCCAAAAATTGAAGTTGAAATAAGTGCTGTAAGTAATAATTTTTTCATTTGAAATATCCCCCTGTTTTCATTATCTTTTATCTATCCGAGTCGTTAAACTATCACCAATCCACTGAATGAAGAATACAACTAGTAATACACAAATTGTCGCAACGATTGTTACATCGTTATTCCCTCTCTGGAATCCCTCTAAATAAGCAAGCGTTCCAAGACCACCAGCACCAACAACACCTGCCATTGCTGTATAGCCTACTAAAGCAATAGTCGTAACCGTTATACCAGATACTAACGCTGGTAACGATTCTGGAATTAACACTTTCAAAATAATTGTGCTTGTTTTTGCTCCCATTGCTTTTGAAGCTTCAATTACACCTTTATCAATTTCACGAAGTGCGATTTCAACCATTCTCGCGTAAAACGGTGCTGCGCCAATAATTAAAGCTGGCAGTGCTGCACTCGCTCCAAGGATTGTTCCAAGAAGGATTTTTGTGAATGGGATTAATAAAATAATTAAAATGATGAACGGTATAGAACGGAAAATGTTTACGAATGCTCCAATCACCGTATTAATCGCTTTATTTTCCCATAAATTATCTTTCGCTGTCATAAAGAGTAATAGTCCTAAAATAAGTCCTAACACAAATGTGGCAAGCGCTGCGATTGCCGTCATATATAACGTTTCACCAGTTGCTTCTAACATTTGATTCCAATCAATATTTGCGATTAACTTATCCATGTGCAATCACCTCCAGCTCTACTTGATCTTGATGAATTCCTTCTATCGCTTGCTGGATCGCTGTTTCCTCACCATTTAAATGAACAACTAAACTTCCATAAGAACCGTTATTCGTTTGTGCGATATTTCCTTGCAAAATGCTAACTTCTATATCGCTGCGTTGCATTAATCTTTGAAGTACTGGTCTTTCTACAGCCTCACCGACAAACTGCAAGCGAATTACTTTTCCATCTGGATACTTTTCTATTAAGCTTTCAATCGTTTCATTCGTATCTTCAGAATCCGTTAACTGCTGTACAAATCGTTTTGTAATGTCCTGCTTTGGATTACGGAATACGTCAAGTACTGGACCTGTTTCTACGATTTTCCCTTTCTCCATTACAGCAACTCGATTACAAATCTTCCGAATCACGTGCATCTCATGTGTAATTAATACAATTGTTAAGTTGAGACGCTTATTAATGTCTAATAATAAATCTAAAATTTGATCCGTCGTTTCTGGATCAAGAGCTGACGTTGCTTCATCACATAAAAGTACTTGTGGATTATTTGCTAACGCTCTTGCAATCCCAACGCGTTGCTTTTGTCCACCACTTAACTGAGATGGATATGCGTCTCCTCTTCCTTCTAATCCAACGAGATGAATTAACTCATCAACACGTTTTCTTCTCTTCGCCTTATCCACACCCGCAATTTCAAGTGGGAATTCGATATTTTCGCGTACAGTTCGTGACCAAAGTAAGTTGAAGTGCTGAAAAATCATTCCGATTTCTTGTCTTGCCTTACGAAGTTCACTTCCTGTAATTGCTGAAATTACACGATTTGCGATTGTAATTTGACCAGACGTTGGTTTCTCTAACTGATTAAACAATCTAATTAAAGAACTTTTCCCAGCGCCACTATATCCGATAACACCAAATATTTCGCCTTTCTCTATTTGTAAGTTGGCGTTATCTACAGCAGTGACATCACCGCTTTTTGCCTTATATATTTTCTTTACATTTTCTAATAAGATCATGATGTTCACCCCTTTTTTAAATAAAAAGCGCAAGCAGCTCGTTTAGAACAAGAGGACGCCCGAATCCCAGACGTAGAGGCGCTGTTTGCCTCATAGGAAGGGATGAAACGACCGACTGTTCTAGCCGCTGGAGCTGGATTTCATAAAACTTTAGATAGACTCCGCAATTTTTTTATTTTTGATGCGTGTAGTCCATCGGTATATCTCCTCTTATTATTTGAATGTCCTCCACATTCAAACAACAAAAAAACCTTTCCGCTTTAGAGAAGCAGAAAGGTTTATATGCGTATATAACAACATTATCCCTCTCTCTCATCTCTCAAAGCATTTGCTTTGCAGGAATTGGCACCATTTCAACATAAGTTGACGGTTGCCGGGCTTCACAGGGCACAGTCCCTCCACCTCTCTTGATAAGAGAAATCAGATTAAATTTTCGTCTGATTTGAAATTTATTAAATTGTCTATATTTTATGAATTGAATTGTATCAATATCCATACGCCATGTCAACAGAAATTTTCGTAAAAAAAGAAACTTCAGACTTTTAAGCACCCACTGACATCGGCTTACATATATGAAACATTGATTCAATTAACAACATCGTTCGATACGTTCCCGAATATTGCACACGCCCATCGCTCATTAACGTCTGCAACCTTATATTTCCATTCACCAAACGTTTTACATCCTCTTCCCCTAAACACACGATTTGTTCTGTTCCTCTTTCCTCTTTCAAAAGTTCAATATAATCCCTTGAAATTTGTAATGAACAGCATTCATCCCCAAAGCGAAAATTAACAGTTTTTTCTCCTTGTCTTAAAAGCGGCTCTAAATGATATTGACCATTAGCGTAATTTACAAATGATTGTAGCAAAGAATATAATTTCACCCTAAATCACATCCTTCATATCACTTTCTATTACACATACCATTCCCTCTCACTAAAGAGCAATCCTGTAACTTTCGCTCGACAAATACTGTAACCACCCTGCATCTCGACATATTTCCCAAGAAATATGTCGAGGCGGCAAAAACTTTGCCGCCTACTTTAATTCCGTATATAAATATTCCACCGAATGAAATGCATATATCTTCTTCATTAGTGTCCCATTTTCAAAAACAAGTAAACACGGTACACTTTCGATTCCATACTCTTTCGCTAAATGCGGAGCATAATTTAAATCTAACATTCCAATTTTCAAATCTTCAATCGTCATCTCGACAACCGTTAACATCTTTTTTGCTAATTGGCATGTTCCACACATTGGTGTATATACATATAGCACTGTTTTTTCTTCGTTTTCTATTAGGGCTGTAGCTTCGGTACCTGTCCAGTCAATCACTTCTATCATTCCTTACCGTAAATATTCTGTATAAACGTCAATGTCAGCTCCCCATAATACATTTGCTAAATGTGAAGAAGGCGCAGTCGCCACCTCGCGATACGAGCGATCAATATAAATATGCTCTGCTTGCGGAAATTCTTTTCGAAATTGTTTCCTTAACTTTTCCCCTGCATCATCAGCATCCACTAGCACATATACGTCCTTATCAAAAAATTGATCAATGAGCTCATCCATTTTCGACAAACCAATTGTACCATTTGTACAAACAATTTCCACCGGTTCACGAATAATAGATTCAATCTTTCTTCTGTCTGACTTACCTTCTACAATAATGACTTTTTCCACATAAATCATATGTCATCACCCGATCACCATATACTATACAACCTTTAACTTAGTATATAGTATATTCGTTATTTTCATGTTGTTTCCTGTTTATTTTTGCAAAAGAAAAGCGGAAGCGGCTCGTTCAGAACAGGAGGGCATTGGAACTCCTGAACTAGAGGCGCCTTTTGCCTCAAGTGAAGGAGTGAAATGACCGACTGTTCTAGCCGCTGGAGCTGGACAATAAAGAAAAGCGGAACCGACTGCTTAGACATGAAGGGCTAGGAGGTGGAGCTAGACAAAGAAAAGCGCAAGCGGCTCGACCAGAACAAGAGGGCACCCGAACTCCTGAACTAGAGGCGCTTTTTGCCTCAGGTGAAGGAGTGAAATGACCGACTGTTCTAGCCGCTGGAGCTAGACAATAAAAAGCAGAACCCGCTCAATCAACATGAAACATCTGCGAAAAAGTTTTTCAAAAATCTTCTCCTATATGATAATTAATATATATGTGCTTTCAAATTCATTATGTAACACAACATAAAAAAGGACAGCACAAAGGCTGTCCTTTAGTCGACTATAATTAGTCTTGGTTTGTCATTTCTGCATATTTTTCTGCAGTTAATAACTTCTCAACTTGGCTTGCATCAGAAAGTTCAACTTTAACCATCCATGCACCCTCGTATGGAGATTCGTTAACAAGTTCTGGTTGGTCACTTAATTCTTCGTTTACTGCTACAACTTTACCACTTACAGGTGCGTATAATTCAGAAACTGTTTTAACAGATTCTACGCTTCCGAATGGCTCGTCAGCTTGGATTGTTGCACCTACTTCAGGAAGTTCAACGAATACGATATCGCCTAACTCACCTTGCGCAAAATGAGTAATACCGATAACAACCGCATTACCTTCTGTTTTTACCCATTCGTGTTCTTCAGAGTAACGTAAATTATTTGGAATGCTCATGACTGTACCTCCAGTGAATGTATTAATTATGTAAAAATACCTTATTGGTACTTTTTCCACACACTTTCAAACTGCTCTTCGTTAAAACCAAGTGTTACACTCGTTCCATTTGTTACAATTGGACGTTTAATTAACATGCCATCAGATGCTAAAAGCTCGTACATTTCGTCTTCGCTTGCATCCTTCAACTTATCTTTTAAACCAAGTTCGCGGTAACGCATTCCACTTGTATTAAAGAATTTTTTTAATGGCAATTCACTTTTCTCATGTAAATTACGTAAATCTTCTTTTGACGGTGGATTTTCAACAATATGAATCATCTCATATGCTACATCGTTTGCCTCAAACCATTTTTTTGCTTTTTGACATGTGCCACACTTTGGGTATGAATAAAATGTTACTGTCATAAATTCACCTACTTTTTTACTAACCTTTACCTTTATCATATAGAAAACGTTTTATTATTTCAAACGATTATTCGCTAAACTTTTACTTATTTCGTTATAATTTTTAATAATCCTGCTAATTTTTCTTATTTTTCCGCCATTTATCAAGAAAAAATAAATATATAATTTTTTAAAAACTTTTTTCTCATCCCACGCCGAACATATATCTTAAACGAACGTTTGATTAATTTCCGATTTTTCTACCTCAACCTTTGAAACACATATATTTTTTCATACCGAACATATATCTTAAACAAACGTTTGATTAATTTCATGTTTTTCTACCTCAACCTTTGGAATACATAGGTTTTTCCCTACCGAACATACCTCTTAAACAAACGTTTATTTAAAAATAAAAAGAGCCCTTTTACAGGCTCCTTCATCATCGACTTAAATAGTCCGAAATTGTTTGAAATACTATGATATACATATTGCGAATATTTTGATTGGAAACAGTATCATTATATAACCCCATACCCCAATACTGTCCTTCAGGGCTTCCCATGTTTACAAATCCTTGCGTATACATCATTGCTTCATCCCTCGGGGCATTGTCATAATCTAAATCCTTTTTAGTAAAAATCAAGTATGGTCTATCCTTTAAACCGATAAAAAACACTGGTTTCTTTAATGATAAAAATAAGTCCGTATACTGTTCCTTTGATGCTTCTTGAAAATATTCTTTCATGACGAGAAAACCATCAACCTTTGCTGATTTCTCCTGCATCTCTTCTAATTTTACACTTTCAAACTTTATATTTCTAAACGTATCTTTCGGTTTTTCACCAACAACTCCAATTACGAGTGCTCTCCCGTTATATTCTAATTTCTCTCCTTCTTTATCTTTGGCACACCCAGTAGCCACTAGGCATAACAATATAAAAACTAAGAAATAAAATGAACGCTTCATTTAGCACCCTCTCCCTCTTTTAAGTCAAGTGACAAAAGTGTAAGGTAAATTCAAGAAAATGTAAGTGAAATCGATAGCCCAATTGGATTTTCTATATTATAATCAATTGAATTTACTTACATTACTAAAACATAGGAGCTTATCATGAAGAATTTTAAACTTTCATCTTTTCTTCCGTTAAGTTATATACTTCTACTCGTACTCGTAAGTCCCCTTTACGATGTATTAAATAAATCTACTGTACACGCAGTGGATGTCACAACTGTAGTAGATGATTGGATTCCATTTGTTAAAGCATTTATTATTCCTTATTTACTTTGGTTTCCTTACTTATACGGCGCACTTATTTATTACTGCTTTGCTGATCGAAAGCAATATTATGTCACTTTAAGTAGTGTTATTCTTGGAAAGCTTGCTTGTTTTTCTATTTATTATTTTTGGCAGACAACTGTACCACGTCCAACAGTCGTTGGAACAGACGTATTTTCCGAACTAGTCCGCTATATTTATAGTATTGATCAACCAGTAAACTGTTTCCCAAGCATTCATGTCCTTACAACATTTGTAATTATGTTAGCTGCCTTTAAGCGTAGAGAACAGCATGCTTTTGAGTATTACATCCTTACGTTCTTCGGTACGCTTATTATTTTATCAACGCTATTTACGAAGCAACATGCTTTTGTAGATGCCGTTTCTGGAATGACGCTTGCAAGCATACTTTACTTCGGCGTTCAGTTGTTATTAGCAAAAGAAACCGTACGTGTTCCAGTAAAACACAATCATAAAATGTAAAAAGCAGACTGTGGCTTCTTCAGTCTGCTTTTCTCTATTATTAAGGAGATTTTCAATTTAAGATTGCGGTACAGTCATATCACCAGAATGAATACGACCTGCTTTTTTAAGAGCAATGTAAAGTATATAAGAAACAGCTACTGGAATGATGATATAAGTGATTACCATCGCTGGGACAACTTCCCATCCTTGGCTGGAAATTAAATTAATTGGTGCGATAAGAGAACTTAATCCGAGACCTGCAATTTCTTTCCCTGCTTCCAGTTGGAAAATTAATGCTGATACTGGGCCTACTATAGCACTGGCGACGACAGTTGGGACGAGAATCATTGGATTTTTAGTAATATTAGGCAACTGTACTTTTGGAGTACAGAGTGCTTGAGCTAATATGCCGCCTAAATTATTTTCTTTCGCTGAAATAACAGAGAATCCGATAAATTGAGCAACACATCCTGCAAGTGCTGCACCGCCTGCAACGCCATCTAAGCTAAGCGCTATCGCTAAAGCAGCTGATGAAGCTGGAGAGATAAGTAATAGTCCCCAAACTACAGCAATCACGATAGAAGCGATAAATGGGCTACCAGCTGAACTATCTTTAATGAATGCTCCAACTGTATTTAAAACTGGGCTAATATTTTGAGCTAACCAAATACCGACTAAACCAGAACCTAATATTGCTGCAAATGGAACGAGCATCATATCTAAAGCAGTTTTTCCACTTAATCGTTTACCAATATAAACTGCTAAAGTCGCTGTTAATAATGCACCGATTGGTTCACCTGTTTTAATGATGAGACCGGCTTCAGTAATTGAAATTGAACCAGCTCCAATTGCTCCAGCTACCATCGCTGAGAAAATTACGAGTCCGTTTGCACCGAGCATAAAAGCAATCCCGGCTCCAATTGCTGGTGCCATAAGTGATTTTGCAACAACTCCGATTGTAATAAGTAATGGGATATCAACAATTCTTCCTATATTTTCGATTAGTAAACCAATTCCGAGGGATACGAAAATACCCTGTGCGATTCCGGCAGAAGCTTTAAACACACGAGACATTATATATTCCTTCATTTGTTTCACCTTCTCCTATAAGTTAGTAACCAACTGTTTTCATATAATCGCGCAAAACATCGTTTGATTTTGCAAAGCGACTTTCTTCATCTTCTGATAAGTTTAGTTCTACAACTTCTCTTATACCGTCTCTAGTAATAATTGCCGGTACTCCTGTACAAATATCGTATTCGCCATATTCACCATCTAAAATAGCTGAAACAGCGATAACACGGTGATCATCATTGAAAATTGAGCGTGCAATATAAGCTAAAGAATTTCCAATTCCGTAATAAGTAGTTCCTTTGCGCTTATAAATTTCCCATCCAGCTTTTGCAGTCTTCTCAACAATTTCATCTAAATCTATTTCACCTAAGCGTTCTTTTTGTTCCTCTAAAATTTGCAGAATTGGTTTTCCACCAACAGTTACATGAGACCAAGCAACCATTTGAGAATCACCATGTTCTCCTAAAGAATACCCATGAATACTACGAGGGTCTACATGTAACATTTCAGATAAAATTGTTCTTAAGCGAGAAGAATCTAGTGATGTACCAGTACCAAGTACACGATGTCTTGGCAAACCAGATAATTTCCAAACTTGATATGTAATAATGTCAACTGGGTTCGATGCGATTAAGAAAATGCCATCAAATCCACTTTCCATTACGCCGCCAACAATGCTTTCCATAATCTTAGCGCTTGCTCCTAAAGTGTCTAAACGGCTTTGTCCAGGCTTCGGTGCTGGTCCTGCTGTAATAATAACAATGTCCATATCTTTGCAGTCTTCATAACTTCCTGCATATACTTTTGTTCTTGTATTTGTAAAGTTAATGCAGTGCGATAAATCCATCGCTTCTCCAACTGCACGTTCATGATTTATATCAATTAACAATAGCTCTTCGCAAATCCCTTGGTTTACAATGGAATACGCACAGCTTGATCCAACTAATCCAGTACCGATAATTGCAATTTTTCTTGTGTTTCTATTCATAGCAATCTCTCCCAATTGATTATGTAGTCTATTTCTTTTGTTCTTTACACTCCTAATTATAGAGATTCCCACGATAGAAACCATGGATACTTTGTGAAATATTGAACAAACTTTTTGTCCTTTTTGTGAATTGTTATATTCAATTTTCGTCATATTTGTTACAACTGGAAAAATATTTATTATATATTTATTGACATATACCAAACAAAAAAAACGAGCGAATCCATTCGCTCGTTTCATTCATCACACTATTCCGCACTTAATTGGCTTTTTAATTGTTGTACAATCATTGGATTAGCAGGTGCTGCCGGCTTGTAATAACTCTTTTGCTTTGCGTACTCATACATATTGCGTTGGCGCATCTCATCTTGATTACGAATTTGGATTAACGTTTGATGTAACTGTTCATTATCAGACTGAGAAATATAATTTGCATAACTTGTTAAACTTGCATTTAATCCTGCTAAATAATCATTTACCATATCTTTTTCATTCATCTGTTGCTTCCTCCTATCCTAGGAAAGTCATTAATTGCTGTTTCGTATTTCGTGCATCTTGCGCATCTTTTTGTAGCATTTGTTTCAACTGTGGATCTGTACAAGCCTGTGCATACTGGTCTAACTTGTTAATAATTGTTGCGTGTCCACCAATTAAATGACGTAAGTTTTCTACTTCAAGCTCTGTTAAATTTTGCATAGAATACTCCTACCTTTCTTCTTTCATTCACCATTTATTATTTGATTCTTTTCAAATCATATTCATTAAAAACTTTCTAAAATTTCCTTCATACTAAAACCAAACACATCTATTTATAAAAACAGAAAAATGTTATAATTACAGAAAAATACAATTTTTAAAAATATCCCCTTATGATAACTACATAATTAACGCACAAATCATATTAAGAAGATGTACTTATGCAAAGTAAATTTAAAGTTATCTTCTTTATCGTTTATGCAATCTTATATGTAAAACTTTTAATCGATGTATTAACTTTAAAACCACTATTCACTTCTATACCTTTGCATATGTTATTTCTCATTTATCTTTTGTTCATTGCACTTAACAACTATAAAAATCGTAACACTACATTTTTCTTATTATTTATTAATACAACTCAATTAGTAAGCGGTAGTTTTTTTAAAAAAACTACCTTTTATAAACTCTACATAACAAAGGAGCAATGACTATGAAAATCCACGATTTTCTTACAAAAAGCCAAGAAGCTTATGATTCTGAGTCAAGCCACGACCCTTTCGTATTTACGTTTTTCAATTTTTTCTTAGCAATATATATTTTTCTAAAGCCTGCTAAATAATATTATTTAGCAAGAAAGAGCCTCTAAATCAGTAGGGGCTCCTTCTCATTTTCAAGCCCTGTTAAATTTTGCATAGAATACTCCTATCTTTCTTTGCTCATTCACGATTGAGTATTTATTTCTTTTTTGGTTATATGCACTAAAAAACCTTAGAATCACTTCTAAGGTTTCCTCTTATTCAATCTCTCATTACATGTAATCCTTTAATAAACGTTTCCAATAATAAATGTAAACTTATATCTAAATCTAGCGGCAAACCAAATCCCCCCTGCTGTTCAATCGACGCAAATCCATGACAAATACTTCTGAATCCGCGTGTCGCATGAAGTGCATTCTCTCCTTCTAAGCCGTATTGTTGTAAAATCCGAAGACAAAGCTCTACAATTCCGTCACCTGCTTTTCTTACTTCTTCATCTCGTGAAAAGGTTGCTTCATACAACCCAGGATGTTTTCGGACGAATGCTACGTACGCTTCTCCTAATGCATGAATTGCTTCATCCACGCTTTTACCCGAGGCCGCCTCTTCCAGTCTGTTATGCAGCTGTTCTATGCCGTAAATACCAAGATTTTTCCGGACATCCTGTAGCCCTTTCACATGATTATATAGCGAGGGCGAACGTATCCCTAACCTTTGCGCTAACGATGCTAACGTTACTTCTTGTATCCCATTTGTATCTGCAATTTCTACCGCTGTATCTACAATTTTTTGTAATGTAAGTCCGATTCTTGGTGACATGAATTTAACCCTCTTTCATACTTTCTATATTTCGCTTAGCTTCCTTAATAGCAAGTTTTATGACAGTGCTTGGATCCTTTATCATTTCCCCATGTCCTGCCGCAAGCAAGGAAGGCTCATATTCGCTTAGCTTCTCTGCACTTTGTAATGATATTTCTTTGCTCCACGTTGCCATTGCAGGAAACGGAAACCAAAATTTCATTTGTCCCGAAACAGCCATACCTCCTCTTGTTTGGAAGGCATCCCCGACAATTAGAGCTTTATTTCGTACATCAAGAAACGACATGGAACCTGGCGTATGTCCCGGTGTCATAATCGCAAGAAGCGATCCAACTCGGTCGCCATCCTCCAATAAAACATCAGGTACTGTTTTTACCTTTTTAGGTACACCGCCTTTTATTGGTATATTCGGTTCATCCTTTTGTAACGTCGTATCTCCTTCTAAAAGCTTTGCGTCCCGCTTAGAAATATAGACTGGAACATTAGGAATCACTTCCTTTAATGCGTCTAATGCACCAATATGATCATCATGCGCATGTGTTAATACAATCTTAGTAATTGGTTTCCCTATTTTCTCAGCCGCCTGTAAAATTCCTTTTGCGCTATATGGCAAAGCCGCATCAATTAAAGTTAAACCATCTTCTTCCTCGACAAAGTAACAATTCACAGGAAACACTCTTGGCAAAAATGACAATTGATATACCGTTTTTTCATGTATCACTCTCATATTTCCAGCTCCCTTTCCGAATAAAACTAATGCTATTAGTTTTATTATACTAATGGCATTAGTTTTATGTCACTAAAAATTTCATTTTTGCAAAAAAAAAAAAAGAACAGTAGCCGTTTATACGACTACTGTTCTTTACAGCTATTAAACTGTGTAACGCTCATCTTCTAAAATTTTCGCAGCAATTTCACGTTTCTTCGGAATTACGTTAAGTGGCGTGTGGCGTGTTAATTTGCGTAATGATGATAACATCATGCGCAGCATGTCGCCGTTTTCAACTGCGATAAGCGTTTCTTTCGCATCTGCTTCGATTTCGTTGAATGCTTCTTGGCAGAATACTTCAGTGTATAACACTTTTTGTTTATTCTTTTCAAGACCAGTTGTTTTAATTGCTTTTTCTGTACGAAGAACAGCTGACTCCATTGCGTATAGGTTACTTACAATGTCAGCGATATTCACAAGAATTTCTTGCTCTTTATCTAATGCTTTACCGTATTTTTGAGCAGCTAATCCAGCTACCATTAAACCGATTTTCTTCGCGTTAGTTACTAAATATTTTTGAAGTGCTAATGGCTCATCGCCTACTTCTTCTGGCATCATCATCATTAACTCTTCTTGTAATTTTTGTGCTTTTTGAAGAAGTGGTAATTCACCTTTCATCGCTTTACGTAAGAACGTACCTGGTACGATTAGGCGGTTAATTTCGTTCGTTCCTTCGAAAATACGGTTAATACGAGAATCGCGGTACATTCTTTCAATCTCGTACTCTGCCATAAATCCGTAACCACCGTGAATTTGAACACCTTCATCTACTGTATAATCTAGTACTTCAGAACCAAATACTTTATTTAAAGAACACTCGATTGCATATTCAGCGATAGAAGCTGCTACTGCTTTACCGTCTTTTACTTCTTCTTCAGATAATGTGCTCATGCGGCTTTCGAATAAACCTACTGTACGATATACAGAGCTTTCAGCTGCATATGTTTTTGCTGCCATATTCGCAAGTTTCTCTTGAATTAATGGGAAGCGAGCGATTGGTTGTTTGAACTGTTGACGTTGGTTTGCATATTGTGCTGAAATTTCTACTGCACGTTTCGCAGATCCAACTGTACCAACACCTAATTTATAACGACCGATATTTAAAATGTTGAATGCGATAATATGACCTTTACCGATTTCACCAAGTAAGTTTTCTTTCGGTACTAATGCATCTTCTAAAATTAACGTACGGGTTGAAGAACATTTAATACCCATTTTCTTTTCTTCAGGACTTGTAGATACGCCTGGATACTCTTTCTCTACGATAAACGCTGAGAAATGCTCGCCATCTATTTTTGCGTATACAACAAATACGTCAGCGAATGCAGAGTTTGTAATCCATTGTTTTTCACCGTTTAATACGTAATGTGTACCTTCTGCATTTAAACGCGCAGTTGTTTTTGCACCTAATGCGTCAGATCCTGAACCTGGCTCAGTTAATGCATATGCAGCTAATTTTTCACCAGTTGCAAGTAATGGTAAATACTTTTTCTTTTGCTCTTCGTTACCGAATAATACGATTGGTAATGATCCGATACCTACGTGAGCACCGTGAGTAATTGCAAAACCACCAGCGCGAGAGAATTTCTCTGCGATTAACGCTGAACTTACCTTATCAAGGCCAATTCCGCCGTACTCTTCTGGTACGTCAGCGCCTAGTAAACCAAGTTCGCCAGCTTCTTTTAAAAGACGAACAGAACGATCAAACTCGTGTTGCTCTAAATATTCAAGCTCCGGAAGAACTTCATTTACGATAAAGTCCTCTGTCGTTTTTGCAATCATTTTATGCTCAGATGAAAAATCTTCTGGCGTAAACACTTGATCAATCGTAATCTCATCTACTAAAAAGCTACCGCCTTTAACCGCACTTCCTACTGTTTTTTCCATGAAAATTTCCTCCTTCATATTTTCATAAGCCGCTTCTCTCATTTTGAAAGAAGCTGGCTCTCCCGTTTATTTTTTATAAACCTTTGTTGCTTCCATTCTTTGCATTAGCGTCGTCTCGTTCTGAGCGATCCGCTTACACTTTTTTTATAGTCCAGTTCCAGCGGCTAGAATGTTCGGTGGCTAGAACAGTCGGTCGTTTCACCCCTTCCTGTGAGGCAAAAAGCGCCTCTTCGTCAGGGCCTCCAACGCCCTCCTGTTCTGAGCAAGCCACCTGCACTTTTTATAGTAATTCAAACACTCCTGCTGCTCCCATTCCGCCGCCGATACACATTGTTACGATACCGAATTGTTGGTTGCGGCGTTTCATTTCGTGAATAAGAGATAGTGTTAGTTTTGCTCCTGTACAGCCAAGTGGATGTCCAAGTGCGATTGCACCGCCGTTTACGTTTACTTTTTCCTCATCTAAACCAAGTTCACGAATAACTTGGATCGATTGAGAAGCGAATGCTTCGTTTAGTTCGAATAGACCGATATCAGATAGCTCTAAGCCAGCTAATTTTAACGCTTTCGGAATTGCAGCGATTGGACCGATTCCCATTACTTCTGGTGGTACGCCAGCTACTGCAAATGAACGGAATTTCGCAAGTGGCTTCATGCCATCGCTCACTGCTTTTTCACGATTCATTAATAGTACAGATGCTGCACCATCACTCATTTGTGAAGAGTTACCAGCTGTTACAGAACCGCGAACGTTAAATGCTGGACGTAATCTACCTAAAATGTCTAGCGTCGTTTCTGCTCTTACACCTTCGTCTTGTGCGAAAATGATTGTTTCTTCTTGCAGTTTGTTATTTGATCCAACAGTACGTAACGTTACATCTACAGATACTGTTTCATCAGCAAAGTTCCCTGCAGCTAATGCTTTCGCAGCACGTTGATGACTTCTTACTGCAAATGCATCTTGCTCTTCACGAGAAATTCCATATTTCACAGCAACTTGCTCTGCTGTATGTCCCATACCCATATAATATTCTGGAGCCGCTTCTACAAGGCGACTATTTGGACGAACAACGTGTCCCATCATTGGAACTAAGCTCATTGATTCCGCTCCGCCTGATAACACAGCTTCAGAGTGACCAAGCATAATGCGCTCTGCTCCATAAGCGATACTTTGTAAACCTGAAGAACAGTAACGATTAATTGTAATAGCTGGAACATCGTAAGAAAGTCCTGCTAATCCGCCGATATTACGAGCCATATTTAAGCCTTGCTCTGCTTCTGGCATCGCACAACCGAAAATTAAATCGTCGATTGGTCCTTCATAATTCGCACGCTTTAACGTTTCCTTTACTACTAACGCCCCTAGATCGTCAGGACGAACTGTTTTTAATGAACCCCTCTTTGCTTTTCCAATTGGTGTTCTTGCTCCCGCAACAATGACAGCTTCTCTCATGAACGATATCTCCCCTCGTTATTAGTTACGTAATGGCTTTCCTTTTACAAGCATGTGCTGCATTCTTGCTTGTGATTTCATCTCACTTACTAAGCTAATAAATGCTTCACGTTCTACATCTAATAAATACTGCTCATCAACTTCTGTTCCGTACGGCACTTTTCCGCCCGCAATGACATATGCAAGTTTCTTCGCAATGTGAAGATCATGTTCAGAAATGTAACCTGATAAATGCATTGCTTCTGCACCAAGTACAAGCGTTGCATAGCCTGTTTCACCAACAACAGGTATCTTTTTACGAATCGGCGCTTTATAACCCGCTTCATATAAAGAAAGTGCTTTTTGTTTCGCATCATATAGTAAGTGATCACCATTCACACTAATACCGTCTTTATCGCCTAAGAAGTTGTTCGATACAGCTTCTTGTGCTGATGTAGAAACTTTCGCCATCGCTACAGATTCGAATACTTTATTCGCAACTTTTTGTAGATCAAACTCTACACCGTTTGGCATTTTATTTAAGTGTTTAATGTATAGCTCTTTATTACCGCCTCCGCCAGGGATTAAGCCAACACCAACTTCTACTAAGCCCATATACGTTTCGCTAGAAGCTTGAATGCTCGCTGCTGGTAAGCAAACTTCTGTACCTCCGCCAAGCGTCATACCGTATGGTGCTGCTACAACTGGCTTAGAAGAGTACTTAATTTTCGTCATTGCATCTTGGAAATTTTTCACAACCCACTCAATTTCAAAGTAGTTGTCATCTTGTGCTTCCATTAAAATCATTGCAAGGTTCGCACCAACGCAGAAGTTCTTCGATTGGTTACCGATAACAAGACCTTTATAATTCTTCTCTACTTCATCAACAGCGTAGTTAATCATTTGCGTAATATCCATACCAATTGCATTGCTCTTCGAATGGAATTCTAAGCAAAGGATGCCGTCACCTAAATCAATTAAGCTCGCTCCACTATTTTTCTTTAATACGCCATTTTTCGCTTTTAATTGTTTAAGAGAAATTGCCTTTTTATTACGTTCGATTAGCTTATATTCGCCATTGTCGTAATAGTAGCTATCTCCGTTATCATGTTTGTAGAAAGTAGTGAAACCTTTCTCTAACATTTCTTTCACCCAAGTCGGAACAACTGCACCGTTTTCTTCCATCTTTTGAACAGACTTTTCAACGCCGATTGCATCCCAAATTTCAAATGGCCCTTGCTCCCATCCGAAGCCCCATTTCATCGCTTGGTCAATCGCAACGATATCGTCCGCAATTTCTTTATGAAGTTTTGCAGAGTATAAAAGAGTTGGTGTAATGATGTTCCATAACAACTCCCCTGCACGGTCTTTCGCGTATACAAGCGCTTTCAATTTATTCGCTAATCCTTTTTCTTGCTTACTTAACTCTACGGATGCAGCTTTTAATTTTTTGCGCGCTTCGTATTCCATCGTTTCAGGATTTAATTCTAAAATTTCTTTTCCTTGTTTTAAGAAGAAGCCTTGACCTGTTTTGCTTCCAAGCCATTTTTTATCAAGCATGTCATGCATGAAAGCTGGTACTTTAAATACATCACGCTCTTCTTCTTGTACGTTTTCATATACGTTATTTGCAACGTGTACGAATGTATCTAAACCAACAACATCTAATGTACGGAATGTTGCGCTCTTCGGACGGCCAATTAATGGACCTGTTACAGAGTCAACTTCTCCAACGCTATAGCCGCGCTTAATCATTTCTTGTAATGTTACAAGCAAGCCATACGTACCGATGCGGTTTCCAATAAAGTTTGGTGTATCTTTTGCGATAACAACGCCTTTTCCAAGAACGTCTTCGCCAAATAATTTCATGAAGCTTAATACTTGTGGATCAGTTTCTTTCGTCGGTATTACCTCTAGAAGTTTTAAATATCGTGGTGGGTTAAAAAAGTGTGTGCCTAAGAAGTGTTTCTGGAAGTCGTCTGAACGACCCTCTGCCATTTTTTCAACGGAAATGCCTGATGTATTTGAGCTCACAATTGAGCCTGGTTTACGAACAGCATCTACTTTTTCAAATAGTTTCTTCTTTATATCTAAGTTTTCAACTACTACTTCAATAATCCAATCTACATCAGCTAGACGCTCAAGATCATCTTCTAAGTTACCTGCTTCAATCAGTGCTAAATTTCCTTTCACTGTCAGAGGAGCTGGTTTTTGCTTTAATAGTTTTTGCACAGCCGTATTACTAAAACGATTTCTCACACTTTTATGTTCTAATGTAAGTCCCTTCGCTTCTTCTTCTTTCGTAAGCGCAGGTGGTACAATATCAAGCAATAATGTCGGAATACCAATATTAGCTAAGTGTGCCGCAATTCCTGAACCCATTACGCCTGAACCTAGAACAGCAGCCTTTTTAATTTGGAACATCCATTTCTCCCCCTATTCTTGAATGAATGCTCATTCAATTTTTCGACATAAGTCGCAATCAATGAGTGAGCCTCTACTAATAAATATATGATACAGTTTGAATTTTCGCAATATATTTATTGATAAAATTTTCTGAAATAAATATTTTTCTTTCATTTGGCTATGCTATACATGTGTATTTTCTTCATTAAAATGCACTTTTCCTTTTTATAATCTGACGAAACTGGAGGAATTTATATGGCAAAACTTAAGAAGAACCCTTCGAAAGCTGGAATTAGCGCAGCAAGCGTAACTGGAAATGCAGGTCCGCATAATCACGGTGTTGAAAAAGGGCGTCAAGGTAATAACCAACAATATAAGAAGCATAATATGGGCGAAAAATAACGCTATATTTTTGGGCAGAGAACGTGGCATAATGATTAATGGCTGCTTTTTCTGCCCAATTTATTTGGAACAAAAGAGGGAATTATAATGAAACGAACAATAGTTATGATTGTAATGATTGCTACACTGTTTACAGGGATGATTTTCTTCTCTTATGCTCACAGGCAACAAGCCGTAAGAGCGGATCAACCTAGTATTACTGGGCAATATGGAATTACAATCGATGCAGACACAGGTGAAATTTTGTATGGAAAACGCGAGGATGAGCGCTCTTATCCGGCTAGTATAGCCAAAATGATGACAACTCTTCTCTTACTTGAGAATGTAAAAGAAGATGAAGAAATTACAGTTACAGAAAACGCAATTAAAACAGAAAGTCAAAGTAAGAAGATTAAGCTTCGTGCTGGTGAAAAATTAAAACGTGATGAGGCATTAAAACTTATGCTCATCATTAGTGCAGACCCGATCGCTGAGTCAATTGCAGAACATATCGCAGGATCAAAAAATGAGTTTGTGAAAATGATGAATGCTAGAGCGAAGGAACTTGGGACGAAGCATGCAACTTTCAAAAACGCAAGCGGTGCTGATGCACTTGGAAATAAAGTATCACCTTATGACATTGCTATTATTACGAAAGAAGCCTTGAAGTATCCGATTGTTTTAGAATATATGAATTCAATACATACAACACTACATACCTCAGAGCGCTCTCCAAAAATCGCAAACTATGGACGAGAAGAACTATATAACGATCCATATGCAATTGGAAGTAAAAGCGGTTTATCTGCACTCGGAAAATATACAGTCGTAACTGTTGATGAAAAAGACGGTAAACGTGTCATCAATGTCGTATTATCTTCTACTCGTACACAGCTATACCCTGATACGAAGAAAATGGCACACTATGCATTTCAGCAATTAAAATAACCAAGGAGAATTTTCTCCTTGGTTATTTTTTGATCATACCTTTTAATACGAACGCAACGTTCGCTGGACGCTCTGCTAGACGGCGCATGAAGTAACCATACCAGTCGTTTCCATACGGTACGTAAACACGCATTTTATAGCCTTCTTTTACTAGCTCAAGTTGACGCTCTGTACGAATACCAAATAGCATTTGGAATTCAAATTGATCCCTTGAAATATTGTGTTCTTCGGCAAGTTTTTTCGTATATTCAATAATTGCTTCGTCATGTGAAGCAATTGCAGTATAATTTCCATTTAATAAGTGCATTTTAATAATTTTTTTATAATTGTCATCTACATCTTTCTTGTCTGGGAACGCTACTTCTTCAGGTTCCTTATAAGCCCCTTTTACAAGACGTAAATTAGGATTATAAGCATTTAAATCTTCAATATCTTTTTCTGTACGATATAAATAAGCTTGAATAACTGTACCAATATTATCGTATTCAGATTTTAATTGTTTAAAGATATCAATTGTTTTTCCGCAACGCGTATAGTCTTCCATATCAATTGTAACAAACACACCGTTTTCTTTTGCAGCTTCTAAAATACGACGCATGTTGTTCATTACGATTTCATCAGAGATATCTAATCCCATAGAAGTCATTTTTAAAGAAAGTTGTGAATCAAGACCTTCTCTTCCAATTGCACGAATCGCTTCAATCGATTGGGTAGCCATTTCATTTGCTTCTGCTTCATTATCAACGAATTCACCTAAATAATCGATTGTTACACAAAGACCTTGCTTATTTAATTGTTGAATTGCAGCTGTCGCTAATTCAATCGTCTCCCCTGCGACGAAGCGACCTGCACCAAAGCGCAAACCGTACTTTTTAGCCAGTTTTGTTAGCGCTTTATTTTTAGATAAGAAAAGAAACGAATTTCGCATTAATTGTTCCATGTAATTCACCCCTATGACTGTACTTTATCTGTTTTTTACCCCTCTTCGGAATTATATCATTGTTTAAAATTATTTGATACAAATAATTATTTAGATAATTTATAAAATACTATAAAAACATTTAAAACCCCATATTCTCGCTTACAAATATGCCGGAAATATTTTTCGACATTTATAAAAAACGGGTTTACTAGGCAAAAAATAAGCATGTCGAAAATATTCGACATGCTTATAAAACCCTTTATATTCCATGTAAATTATATAAGGATATTAATATAGAAAACTTGAGGTAACATTATCTCAAGCTTTTTTACTTCTCATTTCGCTTCTCATCATTCAGCTTTTTAATATTCGTAATTAACTGTACCATCTCTTCTTTCGCATCTGGATACGTCTCATTCCAATGCTTCACTAAAGCTGGCATCGTCTTAGCCATATAAGAATAAAGCGCCCATTTTTGCACCTGCTCTTTTCGCTCTTCGTTGCTCTCTCCAAGTAATAGCTCCGTGTATTTCTCTAGCAATCCGTCAAATTGCTCGTTAAATTTTTCACTCATCTCATTTCCTCCTATATGAAAAAAGCAGCGAAGATCGCTGCTTTTTCTTATAATTTTGATCGAACAGAGTTTAATTTCTTCTCCATTGTGCTTACTTTATCACGACGATCATCGATACGAATTGTTGTCGCAACGCGCTGTGCACCTTTCGTATATGGAACTTCATGCATTTGTTGAATTACTTCTAGAATGACAGGAAGATCTCCTTCAATTACTGTATTCATCGGTGTTAATTGATACTTCACGCGATCAGCATTTTTCTCTAGCACCTTTTGTACTTCTGCTACATATTCACTAACACTTGGATTACCTGTTCCTACTGGAATAATCGATACGTCAACAATTGCCATAGTAACTTACCTCCTAAAACTGCTTCTTATATATCCATCTCCTATTTTACCGAAATCCTCATCACTTTACTAATATGTTTTCTTCTACTTTAAACTGCTCAACCAATCTTCTTAAGTCCTGCATATTCTCTATCAAACTTTCCATCGTATGAGCCACTTTTTCTAAATGATTAACTTGTGACTCAGTCGCTACATTAACCTCTTCAGAAACAGCTGTACCTAATATTACAAACATCATAGAAATAAGCACCGAAAATACTACCGCAATTTTTAAACGTAAACTTCTCAACACTTGTGCAAAAACAAATAGTTCATTATCCTTAACATATAATCTCATTCGTTCGGAGGGAACTATGTTACAAAAATTCGGTTTCTCACAATATGAAAGCCAGGCCTATGAAGTTGTCGTATCAAGCATCGAACCATTAGATGCAACAACTATCGTTAAACATTCAGGTGTTCCAAAAGCAAAAATATACGAAGTGTTAGCACGCCTAGTTGATAAAGGGATGGTAATGGATTCTGTTTCAGAAAAGAAAAAGTTGTATACAGCATTACCACTCAAGCTAGCAATTGAAAAATTAACGACAGAATTCCAATCTAATATTAAAGAACTTGAAAATAATATTTCTAAAAAGTCATTTACAGATGACCGCGTTTGGAGTTTAAAAATGCAGTCTTCTATTAAAGTACAAAGTAGGCAACTTGTAGAAGATGCGAAAGAATCTATACGCATCTCTGCATGGAATGATACCCTTTTAGAATACCTTCCTTTACTAGAACAAAAAGCAAAACAAGGCGTCCGAATCGAGTCCCTCATAGTTGGAAAAGTAGAAACAGACTTAGAAAACATGCATTTTCTAATCCCAACTGAAGAGCCTAACGCATTAGAGCGGTACTTACTACTCATCGTTGACGATCGTGAAATTTTATTTGCTGGTGTAGAGCAAGAGTCATGGCAAGCAATGAAAACAATGTCACAACCTTTCGTGAAGTTCTTTACAGAATTCTTCTATCATGACGTTGCACTTGCAAAGATTACCCAGAAACACCATGATCTCTTTATGGAAGATGAGGAAATTAAGAGTTTGTTGATGAAGTTGAGGTATTAATTGAATGATAAAAAAGGGGTCTAGTTCTTCACCTAGACTCCTTTTCATTTTTCTCCTTTATCTCCATCAAAAGCTCAATAATCTTCTCATTTTGTTCTACTTGTTTCTCAGAATTTTGATAGATGAAACGAATCCATCTAAAAACAAAAACAACCACAAATAACGGAAGCATTGTGAATATAAAACCAATAATTGAATAATCCATATACCATCACCTCGCTATATACTCCCTTCTCCATTTCTCTACTAACCCCTGCAATTTTTTACAAATAAAAAAAGAACCTATCAAACGATAGATTCTTCTTTCGCAAACTGATTCGAGCGTCCTCTCGTAATTGAGAAAATCGCACAAAGTAGCGCCAATATAATAAAACCGCCGCCTACCCAAGCGTTATAAATAACAGATGATTTCTCAATAACAACTCCGCCCACTGTTGAACCGAGCGCAATTCCTAGATGAAGTGCAGAGTTATTTAAACCTTGCTGAATACCAGCTGATTCCGGTGCAATTTCAATTAAATAGTTTTGCTGCGCTGGCGAGATTGCCCAGCTCAGCATACTCCACAGTCCCATCATAATAATGAAGAGCGGGAATGAGAATGTCATCATCGGCAACATAAAGATTGCACATGCAAATACGATAATAATGGAAATAATACTTTTCTTCGATCCCCATTTATCAGCAAGCCATCCACCAAATCCGCCGCCGATTACTGCTGCGATTCCGAAAATAAAGTAAAACACACTAATCCAGTTTGCTTCAACATGCATTACGTCTTTTAAAAACGGTGTTAAATATGCATACAATGTTAAATGCCCCGTTAAAAACAAAAATGATGTTAACTGTGCACTTACAATTTTTTTATCTTTTAAAGTAGCAATTTGTTCTTTTATTGATAGTACCGATGTCGGTGGTACTTTCGTTAAGAACAATGAAATACAAGCAATTGCCATAACTGTTAATATCGAAATTAATACAAATGGCGCACGCCATCCGTATGCATTTCCAAGCACAAGACCTAGCGGTACTCCAAGTACGAGTGATCCGCTAATCCCCATGAAAATAATTCCAATTGCACGCGCACGAAAATGCGGTTCTACTACACTAGAAGCAAGTGTTACCGATAGTGCAATAATAAGCGATCCACTCGCTGCACAAATTACTCTCGAGAACATTAACATCCCATAATTCACACTAAATGCCGAAACGATATTTCCAATTAAGAAAATTGATAGTGCCACAACATACAATTTCTTTCTTTCAAACTTGCCTGTTAATGCTAATAAAACTGGCCCTGATAGAGCGAATACTACTGAAAATATTGTAATAAGCTGACCAGCTGCACTAATCGACACCCCTAAATCATTGGCAACTAAATCAAGCGTTCCTCCTATAATTAGCTCAACCGTTCCGACTACGAAAGCCGCAATAGCTAAAATATATACACGAAAATTCAAGACTTTCCCCACACTTTCTTTTTTGGTTACTACGACTATAGTAACCAAAAAAGAAAGTGTAAGCAAGTACAATTTTTTATAATAAAAATCTAACCTATTATGATATGCCTCCAATATTTAAATAAAAATCCTTATCTGAAAAATTATCACTACTTCTATCCTATCTGTAGTCAAATTAAGAAATATTAGTATAAGAATAAAAAACAAACTTTATTATTACAAAATTAAAATATATAAATTAAACAAATTATAAACCTGATTAAATTCCCTATTATTTACAACGAAATTGTACCAAATAAGATTTTTCTTTACTAGACTTGTATTAAAATTACAGAAAAATTATTATTTTCTTGTAGAGTGAATAATAAACTTTACAAGCACACAATAGTTTGGAATATCAAAAAAAACTTAGGGGGAAAAGAAATGAAAAAATTAACCGCACTAACTTTAACAGCAGGTATTTTAGCTTCAGCTGGGCTTGTACCTACAGCATCTTTCGCGGCAAGCAACGATCTTCCATATTTAAATGAGATTAAGAAATTGCAGCCAGACGTAAGTACTGAAGAGCTAATTTCAGGTATTATTGAAGTTGCTAAAAATACTGGCAATACAAAAGATGCTTTAGCAGAACAAATTTATAAAGAATTAAAAGCAAATCATGAACAAGGAGAACGAGAAGCTACTCAACGAAATAATAAATATGCTCCTAATGTTCAATATGGTGCTAGCGGTGGAAATGTAAAAGTCGGAAATTCTAATATGGGCGACTTTTATTATACTGGTTCTACAACTGCTTATATGAATCATGGACATGTCGGTATGTATTATAGTGAAAAATTGATTGTTGAATCTGTACCAAGCACAGGCGTACGTACAATTGCTACTAATAAACGCTTAGTTGATAAAGGGAATGCAGTTGTTAAATCTGTAAAGACTTCTTGGCAAAATAAAAATGATGCAGCCTGGTGGGCAAAAGATCGTGTAGGAAAGGATGAGTATTCTTATAATTTTGCAAATAATAGAAATACTAGTCATTATGGCGCAAAGAATTGTTCTAAGTTAATATGGTCTACTTATAAACTACATGGTGGTTTAGATTTAGATAAAGATGGTGGAGCAGGTGTATATCCTCGAGATGTTAGAGATGCGAACCAAACATCGTTAAATCGTAATATTTAATTTCACAACTAAAAGTGAAACAATTTATTTGTTTCACTTTTTGGTTATTTGAGGAGCAGAAGTGAAAATGAAAAATAATCGGAAAATAATTCTATTTTTTATAAGCATCATAACGATTACAGTATTAGCCTACTATTTATGTATAAAAGATAAGAATGCAAACTTAATATCAGATAAAGATATACAAAATAAAAATTTTTTAGATGATAAAAAAGCTATGCTTTACTTCTCATCCACTGCCGATCAAGATTTAGATGGTAAAGGCATTAGTTATGCCATATTTATAAATAAACAAGGCATTGCTAGCGGATATAAAATGGGCGGTCTAGAACTCGGCGGTATTGGTGTATCTGACGATAAAAAACAAGTTCTATTAGAGAGTAAAGATACTATAAAATTTCTAGGCGAAACTCCTACTACTCATAAAATAAAATATCAGCATACCGGTGATTTTAATGGATATTTAGCAAATCAAAAGATATTTGTTAATATTTACAATTCAGGAATGAACAAAGAGAACGGGAACTACGATTCAAATGTTTTATTCGGAAATGAAAAAGTTATTCATAAAAGTAATATTCCTCATTTCATTATTAGCTCTGGATTAGATGGGGAATATATTTTAGTAGCCACTCAAGACCTAGTTACTAATAAATACGAATTAAAAAGATTATCGTTTAATGATGCAATAATGAATATAGAGAATATTACAGAGCTTAATGTAAATGGAAAAGAGGACCATGCTAATCTATCACCTATTTTAGTAGATTCAGAGAATTACTACATGGTTATGAGTACAATTGATAAGGATGATCCGCTAAAAGGGAAGACATTCTTGTTACGTACTAATAAAACCACTTTAGAACAAAACACAATATTTATGTATAATGAAAAAAACTCAACTGCAACCAGCCCATTTTCATTAAATAATTCCGCATATATATATAATGACGAGTTGTATTTTATAAACGGTCTTGGTGATGTGTATACATATAACCCTAAAAATGATGCAATGAGCCATAAATTCAGCATAGATTATCATGTTAAAGATGGCGTTAGGTATAATGAACAAACCTATTTCGAGAATGATTCATTATATGTTCTACGTTATGATGAAAAGCGCAATAACAAATACTATATAGAAAGATACAATTTAAAAACTGGAAAAAGAATATCCGAACAAGAAATACAAGGTATAGAATCTATACTCGCTACTGTGAAGGGTGGAAAGAAAGTTTATGCTTATGACTTTAAAATGTTACTATCCAAAACAGATGATTAAATATACTTAATTACCTGTTTCTAGGTTATAAAATAGGTTAATGTAATTCCCCCTAATTCTAATTTGATACTTTCAAATTTTTTTACATAAAAAAGCAGGCGTATTATACGCCTGCTTTCTAATGATTAAACTCCAGTTTCTTTCTTCCTATTCAAGTACCAATACACCGGAAGTCCAGTAAATACCATTCCAATCGATAAGAAACAACTTACCGGATCGTTAATAATCGCACTTCCAAGTACAAACAATGACCCTAAAATCGCAACGATTGGTACAATCGGGAATAACGGTACACTATATGCACGCTCTTTATCCTTGTTACGTCTTCTTAAAATGAAGACACCAATAAACGTCATTACGTAGAAAATATAAATAATGAATACGGAAATCTCAGATAGCTTATTCGGATCACTAATAAGCATTAAAATAATTCCTAATATGATTTCAACAGTAATCGCATTTGCTGGTGTTTTAAATCTTGGGCTTTCCTTTGCAATAAACTTAGAAAACGGAAGGTGTCCACGCTCTGCCATCGACATCGGAATACGTGGGAACGTTAAAATCTTTCCATTTAAACAGCCGAAAATAGAAATGATAATACCGATACTAATAATTTTCCCGCCATATTCTCCAAGTAACATGCCCGCAGCTGTCGCTGTTGCATTTTCTCCAAGGTCCACAATTCTCGCTGCTGGTAATACATTTAATAACGCTAAGTTAATTAATACGTAAGCAGCTGTTACAATTAAAATCCCAACTGTCATTGCCTTCGGTAATAATTTTGTTGGGTTCTTCATTTCTCCGCCAATAGAAGCGAGTAAAATCCAACCATCATAAGCAAATAAAGTTGCCAAAATCGCCATCCCGATACTTTGATTTTCTGATATCGGCACAACTACGTTAAAGATATCACTATTCCCTTTCCAAAACCCTAACACAACAATTAAAAAGATTGGTATCATCTTCCCAACCGTCGTAACCGTTTGGACGATACCCCCATATTTTGTTCCTATACTATTTATAACGCCTAGAAACACAACTGTTCCAATTGCGATTGGTAAATTCCATACTTTATCTAAATAGAAAAAATTAATCATTAAAGAACTAAAATACAAACCTAATGTTCCAATAATAGCTGGTCCATAAACAATTGTTTGCATCCAGCCAGATAAATACCCCCAAAAACTTCCGTAGATCTCCTCTAAATACGTATACAACCCACCATTTTTCGGAATTTGCGCTCCAATTTCGGCTACTGTTAAACCACTTGCTAACGTCAACAGACCACCAATTACCCAAGCCCAAATAGCCATATTAGAACTCCCTGAGTAATCTAATACGCTCCCTGGTTTCATAAACACACCAGACCCAATAATAGTTCCTACTACGATAGAAAGTGCCACTGTTAAACCAATTTTGTTTTTCTCATCATGATGCATGCTGCGTATCCTCCTTCCAATTCTAGTGTGATGCAAAAATGAAATAAAAAAACACTCCTCCCTAAAAAAGGGACGAGTGTTGTATTCGTGGTTCCACCCTTGTTTCAATTCGCAAAGTGACACACTTCACCAATTTCTCAAGTCTAAATAACGGTTTTTGCCGGCAAGCAATTACTAGATATCCGTTCACTGCTGCAGTTCAGAGGGGGTAATCGATTTTCCCGTATTAGGAAGCTCACAGCCAAAGGCTTCCCTCTCTGAGAATCGTAAAAAATTGATCATGTCCTCATCATCACTTCTTGATGTCGAATTTTGTAGTTATTTCCCATTATATTGAATTGTTAGAAAAAATCAATATATTTTTTATATAACATAAGAAATATTTCTCTTCTTATATTATAACAGAAGCTACTTTATTTCTCTAATCTCCTCTTCCACGAACGCCATAAGATCGTAAATGAAATTATATCGATAATTCGACAAAAGGGACAATGATAGCACTCCAAATATTAAAAGGAGGCTGTTCCAAAGACAGCCTCCTCGCATACGTATCTTTCGGTTGCCCACACGGAAGATACGACATAGTTCAATTATTTATCTTCATTTTTCATAAAAAACTTATGGTGCGGAAGATCCACATTTAATTCTGCTAGTTGTTTCTTTTCAGTTGCCCACACGGAAGATACGACATAGTTCAATTATTTATCTTCATTTTTCATAAAAAACTTATGGTGCGGAAGATCCACATTTAATTCTGCTAGTTGTTTCTTTTCATTTTCTAGAATCGCTTTCGCTTTTTCTTTTGTTGCTGCATCTAAGTTCGCAAAGATGTCTTCATGCTTCTCTTTCTCTGGAAGTTTCACACCTAATTTTGGTAATTCTTCTTTTGCTTGCTCATGCGTTAATTTCCCAGATTTCTCTTGCTCTAAAATCGACTTCGCTTTTTCTTTTGTTGCCTCATCTAACCCTGCAAACATATCCTTGTGCTTACCCTTTTCTGGGGATTTCACACCTAGTTTTGTCAATTCCTCTTTTGCCTGTTCACGAGTTAGTTTCCCGGATTTTTCTTGTTCTAGAATCGACTTCGCTTTTTCTTTTGTTGCCTCATCTAACCCTGCAAACATATCCTTGTGCTTACCCTTTTCTGGGGATTTCACACCTAGTTTTGTCAATTCCTCTTTTGCCTGTTCACGAGTTAGTTTCCCGGATTTTTCTTGTTCTAGAATCGACTTCGCTTTTTCTTTTGTTGCCTCATCTAGATTCGTAAACATATCTTTACGTTTCTCTTTCTCTGGAAGCTTTACACCTAGTTCCTCTAATTGTTTCTTTGTATCATCCATAATCGTTTTTACTTTTTGTTTTGTAGCGGCATCTAAATCTTTTTTCGCCGTTTTTGTAGGCTGATCTGCTGCTGGAGTATTCGTTGCCGCAAATGCTGGTACACCCACTCCTCCTATAATTCCAAATGATAAAGCACCTGCAATTGCTAAATACCCAACTGTTTTCTTCTTCATAGGAAATTTCCTCCTTCACATTTCTAAAGCATGTACACTTTCGTATACAATGCCTATAGTAATGTTGATTTCTTAAAATTCCCTTAACGACTTAACAAAAAAACACCGCTCATCACGAGCGGTGTTTTTCTAAGCTTTTTGTAATTGTAATTCTTCACGTTCCATTACTTTCCTTAATACAATTGTTTGTGTCATTGTAAATAAGTTACCTGTAATCCAATACAATACAAGTCCTGACGGTGCCGCAATTCCCATAAATAAAATCATCGCCGGCATCATTATTTGCTGTATTTTCAGCATCTGTACTTGCTCTCCTGGCGTTATATTTGATTGGAACACCTTCATCTGGATAAATGTCGTTAACGCTGCAATAATCGGTAATATATGATATGGATCTGCATGTCCTAAGTTCACCCATAAAAATGAAGATGTACGAATCTCTTCAGTTCGGCTAATCGCATAATACAAAGCAGAGAAAATCGGCATTTGTATAAAGATTGGCCAGCAACCAGCTAACGGATTCCAACCACCTGATTTCATTAGTTCTGACATTTCTTTTTGATACTGCTTTTGTTTTTCAAGATCTTTACCCACATCACCGTGTTTCTTTTTCAGCTTCTGTAATTCAGGTTGCATTTTTTTCATTTTCATTTGACTACGATATTGCGAAACAGCTAATGGAATCAGTGCTGAACGAACAACAAGCGTAATGACAATGATAGCAATCCCAAAGCTTCCACCAGATATATGATGAGCAACAAATTGAATCATATACGATATTGGATATACGAAATAATGGTTCCAAATTCCCGTACTATGTGAATCTATTGTGCCTGCATTACTACAGCCAGATAAAACAAAAACAAGTAATAATGATAAACTAATGAGCGCAGCTCGGTATGATTTTAACATGTTCATTCCTCCAATGTTTCGTAATTAATTAGCGAAACATTGGTGTATACGGACCTACCTCGTCACTCTCTCCACTTGATTCTTGTCTGCGGACAGAGCGAATCATTCCATATTTATAAAAAATAGAGAAAAGCGGTACATTTCCGATACCCTCTTCACACGTATCAACTAGTTTAAAAGCTCTCTGTCTACCGCTCGATGCTTGCTGACGTACGAAACGAGAAACGTTAGCAAGAAAAAAGACTTCTAATACACAAAGCGCTGTCGTTACAAACGATATATACAGAAGTGCATCCTGCAATAAAAATTCCATCGCTTCACATCCTTAATAAAGTCATTTTAGCACATTCAACAAACATTCTCTATTTCCTTTTATTTTCAAAAAAGAATTTTGCATATTTTCTCAAAAAATTATGCTATAAAACTAATGTATTCGCTTTCTTTAGTATATTCACACGTATCTTTGAATAGGTTTAATTTTTTAGAAATTTATAAAATTTTTGCATTATAATAAAACTATTGCCAGTTTTTGAAAAAAGCTTTATTCTCTTCTTGTAATCAAAAATGAATATGGAGATGAAACATACTATGGGTCAACTAGGAGACGCCGATTACGTTCCCGACACCGCCTTTTTATCCTTCCCAGCAGCTAAAACATTTCATTTAGAATTCATTATACAGTTGGTTGTTATTTTTATAGCTTCTATTTTGTATGCAATTTCTATGAATATGTTTTTTATCCCGCATAATATGATTAGCGGTGGATTCGCTGGTGTAGGGATGATTATCGGTTATTTAATGCACTACAATATCGGAGCACTTATCTTTTTACTAAACATTCCGCTTCTTATTTTAAGTCACTTTTACTTAGGAAAGAAGACAACCTTTTTAACGGCATACTTTGTAGCTGTATCATCTTTAGCGATGAACATTATCCCAGTACACCAAGTTTCAGACGATATTTTACTGTCTTCTGTATTCGGTGGTGTCATCTGCGGTGCTGCCTCAGGAATCATATTCCGATTTGCTTCTTCAACAGGTGGTTTTGATGTTGTTGGATTGATTGTAGCGAAACATCGCGATGTTTCAATTGGAGCAATCATCTTTGGATTCAACTTAATCTTACTTGTTGCAGCAGGATTTATTTTCGGATGGGATATTACGCTTTATACGTTAATTAGTCGGTTTGTGGTCAGCAAAGTAATTGATGCCGTGCATACAAAACATATTAAATTAACGATAATGACAATTACAGAAAAAGGTGAGGAAATAAAAAGCTCACTGCTACATCACGGCATACGTGGCGTAACAATGGTAGATGCTGTCGGCGGCTATACAAACCATAAGAAAAAAATGATTTACACTGTCGTAACTCGCTACGAGTTAGGCGAAATGAAACGTATTATTCGCCAAGTGGATAATAAAGCATTTATGAACATTACTGAAACAGTTGAAATTGTCGGCCGTTTCAAACGTATATAAAAAAGCGCAAGGAACTACAATTCCTTGCGCTTTTTATTTTTTACACTTATTACAAAATCAGATAATTCTATTATTGTGGCGCTAAATATGTTATAATAAAAGCAGACTTACAAAAAAGAGTATATAGACTTGGAAGTTTCTCTTATTATTATAAACAAAAAGAAACGAGAAGTCGGGTATATTTCAGACATCATACACGTAACGGTTTAAAAAACCGATCATCTTAGTTATTCTTCACTGATCTTTTTATAAAAAGATGCGTACAACTAAAATCCACTTCAATTATACCTACCTTTTTGACTTCCAAATCATCTTATTACATAGGGAGATGAACATATGAATCAATATATACGATATACAATAGCTATCCTGTTTGCCATTATCGGCGGTGTGATTTGCTTCTGGACAAACACTCAGCTTGGAGAGAACATCATTTTTAATGGAATCGAAACACTTGTAAGCGCTTCAATTCTAGGTGGCTACATTTTCTTCCTCTTCAATCCAGAAGAAAATGCTCAAAAAACAATGTTATTAACAATGATCGGAATCGTTGGCGGATGTATTTCCTACTCAATGACAAACTATACATTACCACTTCAATTAAGCTCAGCTTTCTTCCACGGTCTTTGGACTTGGTTCATTGCATTCTGCCTAGCAGATGTATTCAACCTATTACAAGACACTGAAGAAGATAGCAGTCGCCAAATTGAAAGTAACTCTTAAGCTGGAAGATATTCTTCCAGCTTTTTTATTTTTACTGACTACTTTTGGATACCCCACTCAGAATTCGAAATGAAACATGTGCCCCACCTCGCACCTTGCTATTTTCTACCTGTATTATGCCGCCATGCTTCTCAACAATTGTCTTGGCAATATATAACCCGAGCCCAAAATGCTCCTTGCTTCCTGAACGCGACTGATCTCCCTGATAAAAACGCTGCAATACTTTCTTCAAATCCCCTTCTTGAAAACCAAGTCCTGAATCATATACATGAAACTCTATTGCGCCATGCCAAGCACATACTTTAACAAGCATCTTCCCTGACACCGGCGTAAACCGAACTGCATTCATCACGATATTATCCATTACTTGACTGATCCGCTCTTGATCAAATACTAAGCTTTGTACACCCTCATTATTTTCAAAGGTAACGTCCCACTCAATCTCTTTTTTCCTAGCTATACATTCATATTCTTCTAGTTTTTTAAGAAAGAATGGGGTTATATGCACTTTATTTAAACGTAATTGAAACGAGAAACTTTCTAACTCATTTACTGTTTGGAACTCCTCAAGAAGTTTTGTCATTCTGTTTGTATTTCGTTCAATCGTTTGTAAATACCGATGTAACAAGTCTTCATTTTTCCATAAGCCACTTTGCAAACCTTCTGTATGACCTTGTACAATCGTTAGCGGCGTTTTCAAATCATGAGAAATAGCTCTAATATATTCTCTTCTTTCTTCTTCTAACTCCCATTGCCGTGATAAACTAGTTGCTAATGCTGCGCGCATATTTTCAAACGAACCGACTAACTCACCAATTTCATTTTTCGCGTTGTATTCTAAATGAAAATCTAAATCCTGCTCTTGAATTCTTTTTGAAGCCTCTGATAATTCAGCGAGTGGTTTCTTTATTCTTTTTCCCATTTGGTTTGAAACAATATAAGATAAAATTGTAATGTATATAAAGGGCGAAGCTAAAAATAAGATTACAAACAAGGAATCAACTGCCGAAGCAGTAGACATTGTCAAATGATAATTAAGTCCTATCGCTCCCTGTAGATCCCCAGTCTTATCCACTAAAGGCAGATATGTCGTAACTTCAGTATCATCATCTTCCTCATGAATATTCGTATTAATAACACTCAAAATTGGTCTCTCATTTGTTATTAATTTCTTTTTATATGTACCATAAGCAATATCTCCTTGCCTATTAACAATTTGATATTTAATTCCCTCTTTAGGGATAATTTTCTCTAATTCATTTCGCTCTTTCTCATTTAACAATAGGGCTCCTTTATCTTTTGCATATTCTTTTATCATAGGAATTTTTTGTTCATAATAATTTGCAGGAAATACTTTTCCACTCTTCGTTAGCCAATACCAACCACTAGCTGCCGTTAAAACTGTCAGTATTAAACTACCAATTAAAACTATTAAAAAGCCAATTACTAGCTGTTGTTTAATCCTTAACCTTTGCATCAATTCTGTACACTCCACTTATATCCAATTCCCCACACAGTTTGAATATATGTATATTCTCTATCATATACACTAAGCTTTGTTCTAATTTTCTTTATATGCTCAACTACAGTAGAGACATCACTTTCACTATCATATCCCCAAATCTTTTCAAACATCTGCTCTTTCGTCAAAACTTGGCCAGCATGAAGTGCTAACATTTTCACAACTTCATACTCCTTTTTTGTAAAGTGAATTTTTTCTTTACCTAATAGTATTTCATAACTCTGCAAATCTATTACTAAATTGCCATAACGCAGTAAATTCTTTTGCCCCATCATTTGCAATTCTGTCGTACGGCGCAAATTAGCAACAATTCTAGCTTTCAACTCTTTTAAACTAAACGGCTTATTAATATAATCGTCTCCACCAATCAATAAACCTTCTATACGAGAGCGTTCACTACTATCCGCACTTAAAAATAATATTGGGCATGCATAAGACTCTCTCATCTTCTCGCACACTTTAAATCCATTCATATCCGGCAGCATAACATCTAAAATAATGAGATCCACGCTACTATCTAATTTTTTCAAAGCTTCTTCACCACTTAATGCACTTCTTACTTCATACCCTTCCATGACAAGACTATCTTCAATAAATGTAAGAATATCCGGTTCGTCATCTACAAGTAATATTTTGTCTGCCACGGTAAATCCCTCCTAATTAAATACATCTTTTTTACACCAACTAAACATAGCCGCTATTGCACATCCTCCTAAAATTGTACCATTTATTAGGTAAAATGTTCCTTTCCCTTCACTTAATATTCTTAGAATCGATTCGCTTCCAATTACAAAATAACTTATTTCTTCACTCACATACAAACTAGCTACTAATAAACCGACTATCATAAAATACGTAATGATAGCGTTTTGAAACCAAAGACTTACAAAACTACTCAACATTGTTAAAGCACTTGCAATAAACCATAGTATTAAATAATATTTTACAGTATATAAAATAGAGGCACCCGTCCCATAAATGACTTGTTTATCCAAAAAGAATGTCTCCTCTGCGTGCCTTATAAAAAATGTTCCATATATATAACTCTCTATAAATGCCATTAACAAAAACAAACTTACGATACTCATTTGAGTCATCCATTTTGCCAATAATAATTCCCACCTACTTACCGGACGGATCATGACAAGACGATATGCGCCAGATGAAATTTCACTATTAAAGCTATCAATAAATAAGATTGGAAAAATTAATAAGAATAGAGTAAAATACCATTCTCTTGTAACTGCAACAGGAAAATTTAAATTACTTAAGATTGCTTCTGTCCCTTTTGTATTATAAATAGCAACTCCAAAAGTATGAACCCATACACTGTGTAAAATAAGTAGCAGTACAAAAATAACAATTAATACTTTCGTCTTCTTTCTATCAAAAATCCGTTCAAATTCACTTATAAGTATTTGTCTCATTCTTCACACCTCACACAAAATTATCTTTTTTTCCTATCCAATAAACTGTTACAGCATTACAAATAACAATGTATATAAGTAAAATTACAGATCCAAAAAGAATCATTCTTGAACTACCAGATAAAGATATAGCAATTCCTTCATGTTGTAATTTAATTAAAGAAGAATAATTAATATAAAGAAAAGCCGGTGATTTCCCTATCACTAACGCCATGGCTGGGTATCCAAAAGAAAATATAATAAATCCCATACCAAGTAGTGTTGCACTTGTTGTCGATTTACTTACAACCGATAGCATAATTAATATGCTAGCCATCGCTATTAAAGTAAGATAAGCAATTCCATAATAAGAAATACAGTATAAGAAAACGCCAAGTGCATTCATTTTTTCTGTGAAATAAAACAAAAGAATATTTGGTTCATGCTCAAAGAAAATATAGCCAATACAATAACTACAAATAAAATAGGCACCTATAAATAGCAAACTTACTGCTAATATCGTAATTATTTTCGCAATAAGAACCTCAGAATACGTGTATGACCTTTGTATTACCATCCGAATTTGACCGCTATGATACTCTTGAGCAAACACAAGGACAATCAAAACGAGTAAAACAAGATTACATATACTCATAAGCATTTCAGATAATGCAAGTACGGGGAATGAATTCGCATATGTATAATCAACTGCTGTCCTTTCTACCTCTTGATTATGTTTCAAATAGTACTTCGCAGCCCCAAGTAACATCACCGGTATCATCAAAAAACAAAGCCATGTTACTTTCTTTGCCCAAAGCCGCTCCCATTCAGAACGTACTAACATCATCATGAGCTCATCATCTCCACGAAAATATCTTCTAATTCTTTATCACTTCCTTGTAACTCTTCCGTCGTTCCCCGCCATATTAGTGATCCTTCACGAATCATGACCCATGAATCACACATAAGCTCCAATTCACGAATTAAATGACTAGAAATGAAAAAAGTTATTCCCTTCTCACGCTGTAAGTCGAGTACAATTTTACGAAGTTGCTTAATTCCAACTGGATCTAATCCATTCGACGGTTCATCCAAAATAATAAAATTTGGATCGCCAAGAAGGGCCTGTGCAATCCCTAAACGCTGCTTCATCCCTAATGAATACGTACCAACTTTATCGTCCGCACGGTTTTCTAAACCGACGATTTCTAATACTTGCTGAACTTTTTTTTCAAGAACTTCTCCACCAGTACGTAACGTAATCCTACCTAAATTCCGTAAGTTTTTTCGTCCTGACATATAAGGAAAGAAAATTGGAGCTTCTACAATTGCACCTACATGCTGAAGAGCCTCTTTTCGATTTTTTTGTACGCTAATTCCATTAATTAAGATTTCCCCTTCATTTGGTCGAATTAACCCCATAATTGTTCGAATAAGAGTTGTCTTCCCTGAACCATTTGGCCCAACAAAACCACAAATTTCATTTTTATAAACAGAAAAAGACATGTGACTTAACAACGTTCTTCCCTTCACTCTTTTCGTCACATCTCTTACTTCTAAAACCTCTTTTTTCATTTTTATCGCCTCCTTGCTACTAGAATAGACGGTAAAAATAAACAATTTATAAACAAATAAAAAGAAGTTACCCCCACGGCAACTTCTTTTCCACATACCCTACTTAATATTTATTTCATTATATCGACGCTTCGAAACTCAAAACGCACAACATACCCTATCCCCCAAGCAACTTACTGCCGAACTCTACGATTAAAAAGATAACTAATAAGATCGCGAGTATTTTTAATGCTACATACGCTACTTTAAAAACAGCATAAATGAGCAAGACTATTAAAATAATCGTTAAAATTTCCATCTAGAATTCCTCCAAGATTTGCTCTTCTTATCTTATTTTACTCGCCCCAGACTTTTTATGGAACGGCATAAGGCGACATAGAAAAAAGAGGATACCTCATCCATCGTAAGATACCCTCTCCTTCAACTGCTCGAACCACTCTCTATCCAATTGTAAATATCCCATTTCACTCTTCTCAGCAGTCTTCAATTCTTTATCCGCTTTCTTCATATAAATATGGCATGCTTCCATGTCTTGCTCTAAATATTTGATAATTCCTTGTGTACGGTAATACCCATGTAAGTCCAGCCTTGTAATTGCCTTTGCATGCTCCTTTACGTATTGCAGGGAAAGACTTTCCTCCTGATACAGTACTTTATATAAAAGGTACCAACTATGAAAACTACTAACGAAATATTTATTTTCTTTCGTTACAGGTAGTTGAACAATTTGTTCTACATACGGTATCGCCCTTTCCATTCCCTCTTGATCAGCTCGGGCATAAAAGACGAGCATAAGTCCACTCATTATGTCCCTAATATCTTTATCCTCTTTTATTTTTTCTTCACTAATTTCTACTAATCTCTCATCCCAATCTTTCGGTCTTTTGTAACTAAATAACTCACTCGATACTTGAATCTTGTATAAGTGCTCCCTAGCCTTTTCATCATCTTTAATTAAAATGAGGAATTGCATGCCATCGCTTAATAGCGTTCCCTTAATTGGAATTGCTGTGACGACAAAGATTGCAAAGTGTAACACAGAAAAGTATAAAAGCATGTGGTAATAACTCACCATATATATGTAACCTGATACAATGCCAAATACGAAACTCGTTAACGGTCCGCTTAAAGTCATCCATGCCCATTTTTTTGAAAGGTTCGGTGTTTGTGTGGAAGGCGGCACTAACATCGCTACGCCACCTACATACATCCACATTTTATTTTCTCGAATTCGTATTTTCCCCTTTTCTTTTTGAACAGTAATAGGTCCTACTGTCATAAACTTAAATTTCAAACCGCCCATCAAACCGAATATTACATGCCCTAATTCATGAATAGCTAACACTAGCAATGCAATCCCGAAAAAGGCCCATATTTCTATAATTTGCTGTACTTTTTCTATTCGAATGAATTCGTATAAAGCGGAGCAAATGAAGGCAACTAATAATGAAAAAGCAGGTCTTCTTAGAATATCCACCGTTTCTCTCCCCTTAATAAATCATCTTTTTATGCATTTCATACATATATGTCCCAACATGTAATACCCAAACGAACGAAATCATAATGACCATAAAGAAGTCTTTTCCATCTAAAAGTGCATACGCAATCGCCGCAAACCACGCACAAACAAGTGTCATATTTGTATATTGATATGCCTTATATCCCGCTTCATGAACGATTTGCTTTTGCCCTTCATCTGCATTCTTTGCCCACATTTCCATTGACTGAGAATACGTGACACTCTGTTCTGGATATAAATTGTTATACTTTTTCCTCATTACAAATCCTAACCAAGTTATAGCAATAAAGCACACTGTAGATGCCACAATACTTACACTAACAAAGAACAAGTTTCCCTCACCTGTATACGTTCGGTAAAAAGCAATAACTGAGCAAACAAACCATGATGGAATAACAATTTCCATTACTCGAAGATAAATAAGTACTATTCCTAATCTTCGTCCCTTAACATTTTCCTCTTCATCTTTCGTTTGTGCGAGCTCTCTTGTACGCTTCCAAATATAATACATGGCCGCTATGCCAAATACACTCATCATAACAACGCTAATAACAGGAGATACTTTGCTAGTACCCGCTGTTGCAATATCTCCTACTGCATACCCTATAAACCCACCAAAAATTGCTCCTACTAACAACTTCAATATAGCCTTCATTTTCCCATTTCCCTTACTCCCCATCTCCATCTTCCCCCTCCACTAACATAAATATCTCCTCCACCGGCGCTCCAAAAATTTGTGCGATTTTTAGCGATAACACAATAGATGGCGCATAATCCCCACGCTCAATTAAACTAATGGTTTGCCGTGATGAGCCAATCGCTTTACCTAACTCACCCTGTGATAAACGGTGCTTTGCTCGAAATTCTCTCACCCGATTTTGAAGCTTCATATTTTACCTCTTTTTCTTTTATTTAATTAAAATTGTAAATAATATCCTGTCAATTGTCAATTATCATTGTCATTTTGACGTGGATACATGTCAAAAATACATATATATTATACTAGATATAACGTATATAATAATTTTTAAGAACTACATAATTGAGGTGTCTCATGGATAAAAAAACGGTCTTTTCTTACGCTATTATTAAATTTTCAGCGGCCTGTTCTCTTCTTTTTTCTTTTGTATTATTTTTCTTTATTAGAAGTGATATGAACTTCTTTAAAACTTCCTCATACTTAACTGGATTTTTATATAATTTTTGGTTGTATCTTCTTTTCTTCTACGCGATTTTGTGCTCGCTTGTCATTGACAAATTAAATGCAAAACATAATAGCACGCCAAGAAAAATTTTGCTTTATATTTTATGTGGCTACTTATTCTTTCTTCCATTGCATATATACAATGGAGGAGATGTAATCGTAACTTTCATAATGGGATCGGTTGGGGCAATTTGTTCACTTTTCTTTTATTTATGTACTTGTATAGCAAATAAATCAAAATGGTTTCGATATGCGACCGCTATTATCATTCCTATTTTACTCATTGCAATATGCTCTATTGATTTTACCCAAAAAGAACAATGGGTTGAGCACAGTACAAAAAATACATTTGAGGCGAATTTCTCGTATTTTAACGGTGCACATAAAATACCCATTCATGTCAAAAAAGGAGAAACAATTGAGGTTAACGTAAACTTTCTTATTACTGAAAATAGCGCCTACCAAGGTTATAGCACTTACTTTTCTAGTGAATTTAATAAATATGAACCCCTTTCCGAACTAAGCGACGGTACGTATGAACTTTCCCCTAGCAAAACGGGAACATATTATATAGTAGTGACCGGTTACGGTATCGAAGGAAAAATAAAAACAAACTGGAAAATAAAAAAGGCAGTGCCCTAAAGCACTGCCTTTTCTAAAATCTGACATAGAATGGATTCCATATTAACTTGCGTTTTGTAAAAATACTCGTTTTAGTTGTTTGCGGAAACGAACGCTTAACGTAATTGCTACAATGACAATGGCTCCGAAAATGATTTTGCCGATATGATCTTCCAATAATCCGAAAATATCATGTAAGTTACCACCTAACCAGTAGCCACCGATTAAGAAGAATGATACCCAGAATAACGCACCTGAATAAATTGTAATCGCAAAACGGCGAAACGGTAAGTTAATGATACCTGCAAAGTATCCTGTAAAATGACGTACTCCAGGAATGAAGAAACCGATAAAGATAAGGAAATATCCATATTTATCGAACCACATTCTCGTTAAATCAATTTTTCTTTGTGTTAAAAATACATACTTCCCATACTTTTGAACAAAAGGCATACCAAGCTTATTCCCTAAAAAATATTGAATCGTCATTCCTACACTTGTCCCAATAAAGGATAAGATAATTAAAATAGGTAAACTTAGATCACCCTTCTGTGCTAAAAATCCCGCATATGCTAATGTTGGCTCTCCCGGAAACGGAAGCGCAATATATTCTAACAGCAAGCCTACAAGCACTACATAATACCCGTATTGCTGAAATAATTCATGAACCCATTCCATGTCATCTCTCCTTTCAATCACGTACAACTTCTTACTATTATTGTATAAAAAAATTGTCGAAATAACTATCACAATAGCTTACATTTTTATTACATTTTTGTAAGGGTCACACTAAAGTTTTCTGTTCTTTACTTAATTATATAAATTATCACTTTAAAATGAGATGACACCTATCTATTACACTGGATAGGTGTCATTAATATACCAATTTTTAGCATCCGGAAATCGCCTCATTTTGTTCTCTATAAAAAACCATAACAAACTCATACAAACTTCATATTAGCTTCATATACGTATTGTAAGATTATATCGGAATTTGTTGAATACTTTTACTACTATATTACCTAAACATTAAATTGAATGAATATAGATCGTTTTCTGAAAATGAAAAAAGGGAGAATAGGAATGGAAGCTTATAAAATGCACGATTTTATTAATACCAATATTGAATCTCATCCAAATGAAACGATTTTTAACTTACACATATGTGAAACAAATGAATTTGACGTAAGTTTAAAAAAATCTACAACGCTATCCTTTATCATTTCTAAAAAGAATATTAAGATTATCACGAAAAAATGGATTAATTCTAATCACGAAAGCATGATTGGAAAAAGTTATATCATTCCAACTAAAGCCTTTCATTATTTCTTACCTATCATTTCTGAAACAGAATATGAAATGAACATTCAAGTACAGAGCTTTGGACTATACGGCGAGCTTCTACTAAATGAAAGATTACTTATTGATAAAAACAACAAATATAATGCAAAAATCACCAATTTTTTTGAATCACTAAATGAAAACGTACATCAAGCATTACGTGGATTACAAATTCGTTGTATATAATACTACTAAAATAGTAAAAGGAGAATATAATGAAAAAATTACTAGTAACTATAATGTTATCGTTAGGTTTTTTAACTGTTCCATATATGTCTGCAGAAGCAGCTTCAACTAACGAACAACTTATCGTTGACACGAAATTAAATAAAATGGATTTCTATCAAAATGGAAAGTTTATAAAAAGCTTCACTGTCGCTACCGGCAAAGTTGCAACGCCTACACCAACAGGTACTTTTCAAGTCGTAAACAAAATTAAAAACCGTCCTTATTATACAGGACATATTAAAGGCGGCGATCCACGTAATCCACTCGGTGATCGTTGGCTCGGATTAAATATGGCAGGAACATACGGAACAACATATGCAATTCACGGCACTAATAATAATCAGGCGATTGGTAAAGCTACAACACTTGGCTGCATTCGCATGTATAACAATGATATACATTGGTTATTTGAACGCATCCACGATCGTGCCACTGTCACTGTAAAATAACCTATGAACCAGATTTACATTTAGCCAAGAATTTTATATCTTGGCTTATTTTATTTATTCATTTACAGTAGCGAAACAACTATACTTGCATATATAATGAAAGTAGACTGCACTAAATAGCATCGAAACATTGATAAAAACGGATATTAAAATTATACATTTATAAATTTTCCATTGCACACTATAATAAAACTACTGTGATTCTGAAATATTCAGTTCCAATAAACAATTCCCCTTGCTACTTTTATGATTACTTTATAGCGGGGGCTTATTATATGTATATATAACTTGAGTCATCCAAAAATGAAGAATTTGAATATTGCAATAAAAAGCGTTATTTAGGAGGTGTTACTATGACGCATATACTGGTGATTGAAGACAACCCAGATATACAAGAACTTATTCGTGAATTTTTAACTGCCCAAAATTTCACCGTTGATGTGGTTGGCGCTGGAACGGAAGGAATTCTTCTTTTCCAAAAAAATTCATACGACCTTGTCCTCCTCGATGTAATGTTACCAGATATAGATGGTTATAGTATTTGTAAAATTATGCGAGGCCAGTCTGATGTACCAATCATTATGTTAACAGGCTTACATAATGAAGAAAGTGAAATTAAAGGGTTTGAGTTGGGCGTTGATGATTATATTACGAAACCGTTCCATTACACGGTATTTATTAAACGCGTAGAAGCTGTATTAAGAAGGACAACAACAAAGGAAGCCCAAACTGCAACCATACTACAATTCCATGAATTGATGTTAAATTCTACAGCATATGCGGCTTATGTTCATGGCAATCAAATTGAACTAACAACTAAAGAATTTGAGATTATATATACTTTGTTACAAAATCGAGGAAAAGTATTATCAAGAAGTGATTTGTTAAATAAGGTATGGGGCTATGAGCATTATGGTGATGTAAGAGTTATAGATACACATATTAAAAATTTAAGAAAAAAATTGGGGATCCCTTATATTAAAACGGTGAAAGGCATTGGCTACAAAATCGAAGCATAGTAAGGATAACATCACCAAAAATATTTTCATCAAAACCTTATTGTTTTGTGTTCTTTTATCACTTTGCCTGTATCAAATTATTTATTTTCTAGCTTTAAACTATGATAAAGAGCATTATGCGAAAAAACCTGAAACTCAAACTGCGGAACATGCGGATTCAGTTACGAAAAATGAACAAAATAAAAGAGAAGAAAATAAAGTTGTTTCAGAGGATAGCATCTCAAATTTCCAGTCATCTATTATAGATTTCAAAACACTCTCTACAGCTATTAATCATCTTTTGCAACCTAGCCAAACTGCAACCGCAAAAGAAAATGCAGCAAATCTTTCGGAGGAAAGTAACAAAACCGAATTACATACTAAGGCGGAACAAACAGCCGCTAACACTACTTCCTTACATACACAAAATGCAGCAAAGAAAACAAATGAAGCACATGATAGTCCAAGTTTAGCAGATGCCTTGCAACAATTAGCTCCAAATATTGCTGCAACAATGCTTGCATTATCTCTACTCGGTTCTTTAATTTATGCCAAACTAATTGCCAAACCTTTTCAATATATGAGTGATACTTTAAAAGATATTATAAATCTGGACTTTTCAGCTAAACAATCACCTAACAAAAATACAGATCAAACAGATTTCAACTTGCAAGTAGCGGCTTCACAAGTCCCAACTATTGTGAAGAATCTACATGAAACAAATAAAGATTTACAAAATGAGCTCAAGAAAGAACAACAATTAGAACAATCTCGTAAAGAATTTATGTCTATGGTATCCCATGAATTAAAAACACCTATCGCAGCCGTTATGGGACAACTAGATGGCATGATTCACGGAATCGGTGCATACAAAGATAGAGACAAATATCTAAAACGATCCTACGAGATGATGCAAGATATTAACGTATTAACGGAAAGGATGTCAGAATTATCCAAAATGCAAAATCCTCAATTCAAACCGAATTTAGAAGTTATTTCACTATCTAACATCATTGAGGACGTTATGAGGAAAGTAGATTATTTTATATCTGTAAAGCAATTAACTGTTCAATCTAACATTAAACAAGATGTAAAAATTTTAGCTGATCCTAAATTTATTCAAACTGCTATTTTTAATATTATTTCAAATGCAATTCAATATACAATCGATCATCAGCATGTATATATAAAGCTTTATGAAAAGCCGAACGGTTACGCATTAGAGGTTTTAAATACAGGTTCACAAATTGATGAGGACAAACTCGCTCATTTATTTGAACCTTTCTATCGCGCTAATCCTGGAAACAGCGGTTTAGTACAAGGTAGCGGTCTTGGATTATATATTGTAAAACAAATACTAGATAAACATCAGTTTCCTTATGGAATACAAAACACACCTCAAGGTGTAAAATGCTCAATTGTCTTTCCAAAAGCAATATAAACTACTACTATAATTTCATAACCCAAACTCATACTTCGTATGAGTGGCGGAATTTTGTAGAGTCTCTTACTCTGTTTCGTTCGCCCGTTGTCCTTATTAGGATAACGGGCGTTTTTTATTTATCCCGATTAGTGCGGGATAATAATCAGTGAAGGATAAACAAAACCCCCACTGATTAAAGTTTCACTTTATATAAGGAGGGTTTCTCATGGAGAAATTTAAGTATTCATTATTAGTTTTATTCGGCGCTTGTAGCTACGGCGTACTTTCAACTATTTTTAAACTCGGATTCATCGACGGATTTTCAGCACACCAACTACTAGGAGGACAATATGTCTTCGGGTGGATTGGCCTACTTTTACTCGTTCTTTTCTTTTCACGTCATAAAGTATCAAAAAAACAATTCTTTTCGTTACTAACAGTCGGCACAACCATGAGTATGACAGGTATTTTCTATGCTATTTCGGTAGAAGAACTGCCAGCCTCTATCGCTGTCGTTTTACTCTTTCAGTTCACTTGGATTGGTGTAGTCATCGAAGCGATTGCCAATCGAATATTCCCAAGCCGTGAAAAAGTTATATCTATTATTATTTTGTTTACTGGTACATTGTTTGCTGGTGGAGTATTTGAAGGACTTGGACAAAACTTTTCGACGAAAGGTATTATCTTCGGGCTATTAGCTGCCGTCTCTTTCTCATTCTATGTATTTGCAAGCGGGCGCGTCGCTACAGATGTTCCGCCTTATACGAAAAGCTTTCTTATGACAACCAGTGCTACTCTTATTTTATGTTTATTTTTCCCGCCTACCTTTTTAACGGACGGCGCTTTACAAGCAGGCCTATGGAAATATGCTTTCTTCCTTGGACTGTTTGGAGTTATTGTACCTGTCATTTGTTTTTCAATTGGTGTACCGAAAGTCGGAACGGGGCTTGGTACAATATTAGGTGCAGCTGAATTACCAACAGCAATTATCGCTTCTATTACACTTGTTCATGAAGTTGTATCGCTCATGCAGTGGATAGGAATTGTGTTTATATTACTCGGTATTTTCACACCACAACTGCTTACTGCTAGGAAAGAAAAAAAGCAGCGTACGATGCATAGTGAACAATACAAGCAAAGTTAAAATATGGTGTATAATTTAAAGTAAGTAATTTTTTTGGGAGGTAGCAATGACTATTTTAAGCATAGTGTGGTTTTCTATTATGTGTATCTTCTTCCTAATACGATACCTGAAAGAAAAGAAATTTTATGATTTGCTCTTAATTCCTATTTGCATATATGCAGGGGCCGTGAAAACTCCTTTAGTAGAGTACTTAAACTTTAACGATACATTTAAAATAACATATGATATTGCAGCTATTATTCTCGTAATCCTTGCTGTACTTTTCTTTTTGAAAGATAAGAAAGAGGGATATACAGCATAATAGAAAAGGGATGTTCCATGAATCAGGAGCATCCCTTTTTTTATGCAATATATGCGGTTATATCGATATTTTTTCAACTATATCAATTTAACAACAAAAAGGAGACTATTCGAAAACCCCTTCTTTTCCACTTCATCACACCATACAAAATCAAATTTCAATTCAAAAAGAACAGGAAATCTCATCCTCCCGCCGAATAAGTATAAGTCCGTAAAAGGAGTGATAAAATTGAATCAAAAACAACTAAGCACGATTAATGAAAAAAGCTGGAATACAGCTGCTTATGAAGCTTGGACGAATCGTCACGGCACACCGACAGAATATGCAAAAAAAATCATACAAGATCCTGTTCATGAAGTCTCCTACTATTTACCTTACATACAATCTCCAAAAGGAAAGCGTATTATTAATTTGCTCGGATCAAAAGGCAACAAAGCAGTTGCTCTTGCTCTTTTAGGAGCCGATGTAACAGTTGTTGATATTTCAGCAAGCAATAAAAAATACGCAACCGAACTAGCCGAAGCGGCTGACGTCTCTATTCATTATATCGTTTCCGATGTACTAGATTTAAATCTATCCCAATCATTTGATATCGTATTACTGGAACTTGGCGTACTCCATTACTTCTTAGACTTAAAGCCACTCTTTCATATAATCTCTCACTTACTAAAACAAGATGGGACATTTATACTGCGTGACTATCATCCCGTTTATACAAAATTATTAGGAGTAGATCATCCATCATTTCGAGCAAATGGAAATTATTTCGATAAAGAACTGATTGAAGATGATGTTGCTTACAGCACTCTTCTTACAGAAACTCAGAAAGAGGCTTTACCGAAAACAACCATCCGTCGCTGGACGTTAGGAGAAATTATTACAACGCTCGCGGAAGAGAATTTTAAAATTGAAAAACTAGTTGAAGAACACGGATCTCATCAAAGGTGGGTCTTCCCCTCTACTGCACCTGAAGGAATTGAAGAACGTATACCCGGTCTATATACATTAATTGCGACAACATGCAAAAAAGGATCCCTTAACGGATAGGATCCTTTTTTGCATGCTTACGCATATAAGTTGAGGTTGGAGATTACCATAATTCTGTAGAATAGGACACAAGATATTTCAACATTTTGTCTCTGACTTACGTCGTCAAAAAGGGGTATGACCAACATAACGAAGAGTAATGTTTTAGTTGATATTGATAATCGTTATCAACTAATTAGAAGTATACATGATGTTATTTCAAATTACAATAGGATTTCTTATTTTTATTTAAGAATTTTTGATATGTAAATGTATACATTTTAATAACATTCACTTGTACTCATCTGCCCTTTTCCATTATCCGCTATAATTTTTGTTTCTCAGGGAGGAATATTTTTTTGAGCTCATTTCCTGCACTTATCCCGCATATCCGTTATAATGAGAACCGATATCATTAATATTTAGGGGGTGCTACACATGTCACAACAAGCATTTGAAGAAAAGTTATATGCCAACTTAGAAGCTGTTATTGACCCTGAATTAGGTGTTGATATTATCAATCTCGGATTAGTTTATGACGTTACAGCGGATGAAAATAATAATGCTGTCATTACAATGACGATGACTTCTATCGGTTGTCCAATGGCTGGCCAAATCGTATCCGACGTTAAGAAAGTATTATCAACGAACATACCTGAAGTAAATGAAATAGAAGTAAATGTTGTATGGAATCCACCGTGGACAAAAGAACGTATGTCACGAATGGCAAAAATCGCATTAGGTGTTCGTGATTAAATAAGGAAAAGACCTGACAATCCAGTCAGGTCTTTTTTTTCTTATTATTTTACTCCTACAGCGTCATAAGCTTTTGTTACAGCTTGTACAGCTTTAGAGTTTTTACCGTATAAATCTTCTGCTGATTGAAGTGCTGCTTGACGCATCATTTTAAAGTCAGAGTTTGCAGTTAAATATTTAGTAAGAGCACGGTAATAAATTTTTTCTGTTGCTTCACGGCCCACTCCAGTTACTTTCACACCGTAATGAGTGCCGCCATCAGATACTAAATACGCTGCCTTATTATTAATACTACTGTTAATATGAACGCCGCCATTATCAGCTGTTCCAGTATAACGTTTATTGTAATGATCTGGGTAACCTTCACCAGGTTTTAATGGATTTGGAATAGATGCTGGATCTTTCAGAGAACGAAGTGCATCACCAGGCTTATCAGGTGTATAAATATCAGCACCTAAGTCCCAGCTCTTCTTCTCAACCATGACACCCATAATGTCAGATAACGATTCATTTAACGCACCTGATTCATTTTTATATACAAGGTTTGCTGTATGCTCAGTTACAGCATGCGTTAATTCGTGACCGATAACATCAAGTCCAGCAGATAATGGAATGAATGTCTTGCCATCGCCATCACCATACATCATCTGAACACCGTTCCAAGCTGCGTTATTCCAAGATTCACCTACGTGAACAGTAGAAATAAGTTTCGCACCTTTATCATCGAAAGAGTTACGGTTAAATGTCTTTTTGTAGTAATCATATACTTTACCTGCATTCACATGCGCATCAACTGCCGCTTTATCTTCGAAGAACTTAGATTTACTTGCAATTTCTTCTCCTGTATATCCAAGAATTTGTGAGAATAAATTAAACCAGTTTTCATCCATATTCTCTGCATCAAATGTATGGACACCTTGTCCTCGTGTACCATCAAATAAGTTGAACGCTCCTGTTTTCTTATCTTGAGCAATTTCAAATGATTGTCTAGCGCCTAATACTCCGTAACCAAATCCAGTAATGTTATCTACCGCATTATATTTCTCAATAACATTTCCATTTGTTGCATCAACAAAGTAATGCCAATATCCTGGAGCTGGTTTTGAAACCGATGCTTTTACAAGATATGCAAGATAGTATTGACCATCTTTTTCATACACATATAAATCTTTTTTCACACCATCATAATTCTTTACTTTACCAATCTCTTTCTCAATATTAGCTTTGGCAATCGTTTCTGCTTGTTCCGCACTAATACTTGCAGATGCAGGAATATTTTTACCCTCTAAATTAGGAATAACTTGCCCGAAGAATGCCTTTACATTATTCTCTTTATCTAGCGTAACCGTTTGGTCTGAACCATACACAGGAATGTTATTATGTTTCTCAACTAACTTCACATGTGTCGTACCAGATTCAGCATCTTTTTCTTCCCCAACGACATTGAAATGTTTGTCAATGTTTCCCGCTAGTTTAAACATATCTTTTTTGCTCTCTAAATATTGAAAGACCGTCTCTTTTTTATCTAGTCCTTCCGGTGCTTTCCATTCTTCACCTATGTAAGCTGGCGTTTTAAACTCTTGGTGATACTGGATTTTTTGCTCTTCCGCTTGTGTTTTTGTTGCTCCAAATGCCCCAAATCCCCCAATAACAACGGATAACGCTAATGCTGATGAAACTACTTGCTTTTTCAATCTAACACTCCCCATTCCCCTAAAAGTTTTTGACACCTTTATAGATTTCTGAATATTCCTCCTAATACCTGTTTCCAAAAATTGAGAAAGTTTTTTCTGATAATTCAACGTATAAAAAAGAGGACATCTTTTTTCGATGTCCTCTTTCCTCTAACTTTTCATCCCGTTATTCATATACTGAAAAATCACCACAAATTAAAATCTTATTTTATCCCGCATTAACTGCCCGTAAAAGCCCGATTGGTGTGGGATGAATACCTCTCCACTGATTAAAGTTTCACTTTATTGTATTTTCATTTCAATTGCTAAATAGTGAGATTTCTCTTTTGCTTGAATGTGAACATCCTCTTCTACAGCCTCCGCTGCATCACGCGTTACGAGTGTTTCACCATTCACAACGCCACTACCTTCAATTTGTACAAGGTATAATTGACGTCCTTCTTGAACAGGAAAATGAATTTCTTTACCAGCCTCTAATGATAAAGAATATAAATTTGCATCTTGGTGAATATGAATTGGTGCATCTCCATCAGAAGGAGATACCATATGGAACCACTCATTTTCACGTTTACTCCAATCAAATTTAAACTCACCATAGTTCGGTTTATGACCATCACGGTCCGGTAAAATCCAAATTTGCAATAAACGTAATGTTTCACTTCCTAAGTTATGCTCACTGTGAAATACACCAGTACCTGCACTCATATATTGAACATGCCCACGCTCAATTGTCCCTCGGTTCCCCATACTATCTTCATGTGTTAATTCACCATCTATAACGTAAGAGATAATCTCCATATCACGATGCGGATGCATATCAAAACCAGTTTGTGCCGCTACTAGATCATCGTTAATTACACGCAGTGCTCCAAAGTTCATGTTATCTGGGTTATAGTAATTTGCAAAAGAAAAATGAAAATGTGTATTTAGCCAGCCGTGATTTGCTCTTCCCATATTTTTATGATCAACTTTTCTAAACATATCCTTCACCTCATATTATCTCGAATTCGAGATTTATTTTAAAATTTTTTCTCACTGTAATTTTTTTAGTAATTGTAATAATTGATTTTGTTCTTCTACATTTAAATTTTGAAACTGCTCCGCTTGGAATGTCTCTTGAGGCGGAACGATTTCTTCATATAAATCTTTTCCTTTTTCTGTTAACGAAATATATTTTGTAGTACCTTCTTGTTCACGATGAATCCACTCCAGCTGCTCCATTTTATTTAAAAGCTGTGTGATATTTCCCTTCGTAACAAATAACTTATTTCCAAGCTCTTGCTGCGTTAAACGATCATGTCCTCCAACTTGAGCTAGCACATCAAATTGAGCGGCAGATACATTCCATTCTTTCAAATGCTGATTCGTCTCACGAATACTTTTGTTATAAAAACGTGATAAACGAAACCATAGTAGTAAACCTAGTCTATCTTCTGTTTTCATTTCATCACCTCGCTCGTTTCATACCATTAGTTTAGAACTAAACTTTATAAAAGTCAATTACTTATTTTTAGTAAGAAACAAAGAAAGCACAGCGCTATTTCTCCACTATGCTTTACATTAACTTTCTATTTTTATATTCATCTAACTTCCTCTCCGCGAACTTTCTCGCATCTTTCTCAATCCATCTATCTTCGTACACTTCACTTCCAACATACAATACTTCGCTCTTATGCTGCATCGCATGACGAAATTCATGCAGTAGTGTTTTAAGCACTTGCTCATACTCTTCCCACATACAAACAAAAATTAATTGTTTTTCTTTATGATAAAAACCACCTATTTGGAATAGAAACTCTTCTTCTTCTTCTCCTAATGATAGAAGTACATGATTTGCATCACATGTATCACAAAAAATAACTGGCGTTTTACATACTTCAATAAGTGAAAACAAATCATCTCTAAGCTTTTTGACATCCCAAGGAAGCTCCGAATCCAACACATACCAATTCTCCACCTGTTGATATACATTTTGAAACTGGAGTTCCATTTTTCTATAATCCCCTTTCCAAATTCCCTTTTCCTATATGTATGCCACAATCTGTAAAATATTAAACATACTCTTTTCCCCTTGGAAAAATGCCAATAAAAAAAGAAATCTATGTCGACATAGATTCCTTTTCCGTAATCACTTTTTTTTCATCACTTTTTTTAATACAAAGTAACCAATTGCACAAACAATAGCAGCAAGCGCAAAATATTTCACATATGGCCCAGCTACTTTATTAATACTTTCCCACTCTGATCCTAATTTAAATCCTAAATATACAAATACAATTGACCATGGAATAACAGCTAGTGTAGTTAGCGTAATAAACTTAGCATGTGACATTTTCGCAATACCCGCTGGTATCGAAATAGCATGACGCACAACAGGAATAAAACGGGCTGTAAAAATAACACCAGTTCCGTAACGATTAAACCACGCTTCAGCATAATCAATATGTTTCTTCTGAATCAAAATATATTTTCCATATCGCTCAAGAACAGGTCTTCCTCCGTATCGACCGATCCAATAAATGAATAGTTGTGCGATTACACCACCAATTGTACCGAACGCGACAGCGCCCCAAAATGTAATGCTTCCTGTTGATACTAAATAACCTGCATAAGATAATACGATTTCACTTGGGATAACCTCTAGCATTAATCCAAGCATAATTCCCCAATAACCAAGTCCTTCTAGAAAAACTAAAACTGAATGAATCAACTCTCCTAACATCATTTACCTCTCTTTACTGTTTTCATTGCAAAAAATAAAAGTACAAGCAGTAAATATCTTGTACTTTTATTTTTTTAAAATTTATCTAGTCTTCGTATCCCACTTAAAGATTTTATTTAAAAATTTATATACATTCTTTGACTCTTTCGTAAGAAGTGGACCTAAAATGGATAGTATAAGCACATATAGTGCCGAGAATGGTTTCAATACTGACATTAAACCACCAGCAATACCGATATTAGCCATAATGATGGAGAATTCTCCTCTTGAAACAATTGTTAATCCAATATTTGTTGACGCCTTATGAGATAATCCAGCTTGTCTTCCTGCAATCATTCCTGCTACAAAGTTTCCGATGATTGTAAGAAGGACAGCACCTAACGTTAACCATATCGCCCCGCCTAATGAAAACGGATCAATACTTAATCCGAAACTGAAGAAGAAAATAGCTCCGAAAAAGTCTCTAAATGGAACAACGAGATGTTCAATTCTGTCACTATGCTCTGTCTCAGAGAAAACTAATCCTAAAAGAAGTGCTCCAATTGCTTCGGCAACGTGTATTGTTTCTGAAAAACCAGCGATAAAGAACAACGAAGCAAATACTACAATAATGAAAATTTCATCTGAACTAATATTGAGCAATCTATTTAATAACGGCGTAGCCTTTCTAGCCACAATAAAGAATAGAAGCATGTATCCTAAAGCAATTCCAATCGAAGTGAGAGCACCTAAGAAGGAAGCATGATCCCCTAGAACTAAACCAGAAACAACTGATAAATATACAGCAAGGAATATATCTTCAAACATAATAATTCCTAATATTAATTCGGTCTCATTATTACCAGTTCTTCTTAAATCCACTAACACTTTAGCAACGATGGCACTAGAAGAAATCGTAATAATACCCGCAATAATTAAGATTTCAAGTAAAGGGAAGCCCATTATAAATCCATATAATAATCCAAGTGAAAAGTTAATTAAAATATAAATCGTTCCGCCAATCGCAATAGAACGTCCAGATTTAATTAGTTTTTTCATCGAAAACTCTAGGCCTAGATAGAACAGAAGGAACAGAACTCCAATCCTTCCAAGGAAGGAAATTACACTTGCACTTTCAATAAATTTGAGATCGATAACACCTATTGTCGGCGCATGCGGTCCCACTAACATGCCAAGAACAATTAGAAAAGGTATTACTGAGAATTTAAACTTTCCAGCGATTACTGCCGCAATTGCTACTAAAACTAAAGCTGTACCAACTTCAAAAATTAAAGTATCCATCTAGTCAGTCCCCCTATTCGAAAGTAACTCATTAATAATTTTTTTAATTTCTTCTCTCTCACCCGAAACTACAAGCATATCTCCTTCTTCAATTACTGTTTCTGGTCCTGGATTAAATAGCTTTTTCATATTCTTTTTCATAACTGCAATGATCGTTACGCTATATGTTTTTCTTATTTCAAGATCACCGATTGTTTTTCCGATTGCTGGAGCTGTATTCTCTACTTTAAACCACTCAATCGCTAAACCTTCAAAGACCATTTCAACATTTTCTAATGCTCTAGGCTTGTATACCATTCCACCTAATATTGCTGCAATTTGTCTTGCCTCTGAGTCACGTAATGAAATACTTGAGATGCTTTCTTCATGGTCTGAATCAAAATGATACATTTCTCTACGCCCATCATCATGAATGACAATCACCATCTTTTCGTTACCTTTCGTAACGATTTGAAATTTGTAACCAATACCCGGAAGTTCACTTTCTCTAATATTCATATTTAGCTCCTCCATAACAATTTTTATTTGAATTTTCTGTTTTTCTGTCTTTTATTCATCCAATCAATTTTAGAAATTCTAACCATTCAGGATACCTGTGATTTGGAAATCTTTTATTGTAATAATAAGTGGCTCCTAAAAAGATACTTAAAGATGTAATGATGAAAAATAAATTACTTCTCATTTTCAAACTCTTAAGACTTACTTTCAATAAAGATTCTTCTTTCAAATTATCCCCTCTTTTTCGCTTTAAATTTAGTTTTTTAAAATGTAAATAATTCTAAAAATATTACGATGTAACATAATCATAACATAAAATACTTTTAAGTAACATAATTTTTTAGAAAAATTGATTCTGGTATATTTTTTGCATATAATTTTCTTATTACGAAAAAAAGGAAGTGTATTATATGGTTGATATCTTTAGCAGATTCCTTGAGGTAACGAATAATATTTTATGGTCATATATTCTTATTGCAATGTTAATCGGCTTCGGTCTTTATTTCTCTTTCAAATTAAAATTTGTCCAAATTACTCATTTCGGTGAGATGGTCAGTTTAATTAGTAAAGGATTTAATCGAAAAGAAAAAAAGAAAGATAGCATCTCTCCATTCCAAGCATTTTGCTTAAGTGCAGCAGCACGTATTGGTATCGGGAACTTAGCTGGTGTAGCATTAGCCATTTCAATGGGTGGACCTGGCGCAATATTTTGGATGTGGTTTATCGCTATCCTTGGAGCAGCTACTAGTTTTGTAGAATGTACTCTCGCGCAAATTTATAAAGTAAAAGATGGAAGCAGATTCCGTGGTGGACCAGCATATTACATGGAAAAAGGATTAAACAAACGCTGGATGGGTGTTTGGTTTTCACTTCTTATTACAGTTGCGTACGGATTAATTTTCAATTCTGTACAAGCAAACACGGTAACAATAGCATTTGAAAATGCTTTTGGACTAGAGCGAACAATCGTAGGAGCTCTATTAGCTTTATTAGTTGCAGTTATTATTTTTGGGGGTATCAAGAGCATTTCACGTATTACAGAAATGATTGTTCCTCCAATGGCGATTGTTTATATTGGTGTGGCTATTTTTGTCGTTATTAACAACTTCAATATGTTACCAAGCATTTTTACAGAAATATTTAACAGCGCATTTGGTTTAGACCAAGCTATCGCTGGTGGTATTGGAGCAGCAATCAAATTCGGAATTCAGCGCGGTTTATTCGCGACAGAAGCAGGTATGGGTAGCTCTCCTAATGCAGCAGCAACATCAGATGTATCTCACCCTGTAAAACAAGGACTTGTTCAAGCATTAGGTGTTTTCGTAGATACATTCTTAGTATGTACATCAACAGCATTTATCGTATTATGTTCTGGACTTTACAAAGGATCGAATTTAGAAGGTATTGAATTAACACAACAAGCATTAAGTTCACAAATTGGGCCGTGGGCAAGTACTTTCTTAGCGATTATTATTTTCCTATTCGCTTTCAGTTCTTTACTAGGAAACTACTATTATGGTGAAACAAATATCGCATTCATTAAAGAAAGCAAAACATGGTTACTGATTTATCGTGTTGCAGTTGTCGGAATGGTTTTCTTCGGATCTATCGCTGCCCTTCAAACGGTTTGGAGTTTAGCGGATTTCTTTATGGGACTAATGGTATTTACAAACTTAATTGCCATCTCATTCCTTAGCAAGTTTGCCTACGCGGCATTAGTAGACTATATAAAGCAAAAGAAAGAAGGAAAAGATCCTGTTTTCGTTGCAAGTTCTATCCCTGGCTTACAGAATACAGAGTGCTGGGATGGACAGGATTCAGCAGAAAAACAGCAGGCTGTGTAGTAAATAAAAGCGCAAGTGGCTCGTTCAGAATGTGAGGAGGATGGAGCTTTTGACGTAGAGGCGCCTTTTTCCTGCGAGGCGCCCTTTGCCTCGCAGGAAAAAGTGAAGCCACCGAACGTTCTAGCCGCTGGAGCTAGATATCAATAAAAATCCCTATTACTTCAACGTAATAGGGATTTTTATTTACAACAGTTCATAATTTGTTCAAATTAATTCCAGCAAAAGGGTTGATTTATACAAATTACTAGATTATAATTATTATAAATTAGTAATTGATATAACATGATAACTCAAAAGGAGATTGATCATAATGAACAAACAAGTAATCGAAGCATTAAACAAACAAGTAGCAAACTGGAGCGTTTTATTCACAAAACTACACAACTTCCATTGGTACGTAAAAGGGCCTCAATTCTTCACATTACATGAGAAATTTGAAGAGCTTTACACAGAATCAGCTACTCACATCGATGAAATTGCAGAACGCATTTTAGCAATTGGCGGCAAACCAGTAGCAACAATGAAAGAATACTTAGAACTATCTTCTATCCAAGAAGCAGCTTACGGAGAAACTGCAGAAGGGATGGTCGAAGCAATCATGAAAGACTACGAAATGATGCTAGGCGAACTGAAAAAAGGTATGGAAATCGCTCAAGAATCTGACGACGAAATGACATCTGACCTACTACTAGGCATCTACACAGAACTAGAAAAACACGCTTGGATGCTACGTGCGTTCTTGAATCAATAATAGATTAAAAGCGAAGGCGGCTCGTTCAGAACAGGAGGGTGTTGGAACTCCTGATTACGAGGCGCTTTTTGCCTCGAATGAAGGAGTGAAACAACCGACTGTTCTAGCCGCTGGAGCTGGATAAGATTAAAAGCGGAAGCGGCTCGTTCAGAATCGCAGGACATTGGAGCTCTCGACCTTGAATCGCTTTTTGCTTCGAGCGAGAGAGCGAAATGACCGGAGATTCTAGCCGCTGGAGCTAGATAATAAAGTTAAAGCAGAAGCGGCTCGTTTAGAGTCGCTTCTTTTTTATGGAGCTGTTGTGCGTATCAGTACATGAAATTTATATCAGCGATTTTTCAATTATATCGGCGATTCCATTAAATATATCAGCGATTTTCCAATTATATCGGCGATTCCGTCAAATTTATCAGCGATTTTTCCAATATATCGATTTACCGACAATTCACGACAATAATAGCACCCTTCTCTCCTACTTTTATCAATATATTACAATCTCTTTTATGTTAAAATATAGGAAACACCCTTTAGTAAAATAGATCCAAAAAGCTTTTCCAAATTCATCATTTACTACTTAAATGACGGGAGTGGTTCAGTTGAAAGACTACTTAATTAGAGCATTTTTTGCATTAATCACAGTTGGGATTCTCTTACTCATAGCTAATATTTTCAATATACGTGTCGAGGTTAAAGACTATGCGTTCCTCGTTGTTGTAGCGATTGGTGGCGGCTGGGGTGGCTGGTACCTGTATAAAAAACAAAGTAATCAAAATGATAAAGGCATTCCAAAGTAATATGGAATGCCTTCCTTTTTATTTCCGTCTATAGTAAATAACGAAATTTAGACCACTGATCAAAACAATCCCAATAAACATATTAGAAGACTGCACATCGCCACCTAAACTATATTCATCAGCAATAAATCCTAGCATAACAAGTGTTATCGCAGAAACACCAATACATATAACCGAAATAAACCAAAGCGAAAATTCATTAATCAACTCTTTCTTCTGCCTTAAAACAATTAGCATAACAAGAATAGACGCTGCTAAAATACTTTTAAAAACAGGATGTAAATACACAAACTCCTCCATCTATTTCTCCTTTCCCAAAAACACCATATCCTAACATTAATATATTTAACTAAATTAAAAACACATGTCTTTTTACGATAAAAAAGACATGTGTTTCTATAAATCGCTATAAAAACGTACTATGATAATTGCTTCCACTTCGTCCCCAAGACAGGACGTTCGTAATTTTGGATTTCATGAATTAGTTTATCTGCCGTCTCAGCGGAAACAATTAACTCTTTATTCGATGGATTCATAAAGCCTTCTTCTGCTGCACGTTCAACCATTTGCAAAATTGGTCCGTAAAAGTCTTTTATGTTCAATAAACCAACCGGCTTATTATGTATACCAATTTGTGACCAACAGACAACTTCAAATAGCTCTTCAAACGTTCCATATCCACCTGGTAATGCAATGAAAGCATCCGCAAGCTCTGCCATTTTCGCCTTGCGCTCATGCATCGTTTCTACTTCAATTAGTTCTGTTAATCCTGTATGCACAATCTCTCCTCGGAATAGACCGCGTGGCATAACACCTGTTACACGTCCACCTAAGCGAAGAACTTCATTTGCTACTTCTCCCATTAATCCAACACATGAACCACCGTATACGAGCTCATAGTCGTTCTCAACAAACATTTTCCCTAATTCAATCGCCTGCTCTTTGAACTCTGTTCTCTCCCCTAAATTGGAACCTGCAAACACACAAATCTTTCTCATTCCTACACCCCGAAACTATATATTGTTATGATACAATTGACATTGTACAACATATTGAAGGGATGAGGAAGAAATGGATATCGTTGCATTTCAAAGATGGGTTGAGGAATTTTACGAAAAACGAAGCTGGTCACAGTATAATGCCTTTATTCGCTTAAATTTCTTAACTGAAGAAGTTGGGGAAGTTTCACGAGTTGTTCGCGCTATTGAAATTGGCCGTGATCGCCCTGATGAAGACGCGAAAACAGAAGAAGAGTTAAAACAAGAACTAAAAGAAGAACTTGGTGATGTACTATCTAATCTTATTATTCTTTCACAAAAATATGATTTAGATTTACAAGACATTATGGAAGCACACGTCACAAAGCTTTCGAAAAGGTTCGAAACATCTAAATGAGAATATTATCAATTATGATATAATATTCTTGTCACAATAATAAGGGGGATTTTATGTTATCTAAAAAATTGCACGACGCACTAAACGATCAAATGAACTTTGAATTTTACTCTGCCCATGCTTATATGGCAATGGCTGCTTACTGTACAGCTGAGAGCTATGATGGATTCGCTAACTTTTTCCTTGTACAAGCTGAAGAAGAGCGTTTCCACGCAATGAAGCTTTACAACTACATTAATGACCGCGGCGAGCGCGCTATTATTACTGGCTTTGATAATCCGAATAACGAATATGAATCTGTACTGAACGCTTTTGAAGTTGCACTTGAGCACGAGCGTGAAGTAACGAAGCGTATTTACAACTTATCTGATATCGCTTGGGATGAGCGTGAGCACGCAACAATTACATTCTTAAAATGGTTCGTTGATGAGCAAGTAGAAGAAGAAGCTTCATTCGATAGCATCATTCAAAAATTAAAACGTATTACAAGCGATTCAAACGCACTATTTATGCTAGATGCTGAATTAGAGAAACGTACATTTACGCCTCCAGCTGAATAATACTTTTAATCACCTTAATGAATGAATTAAGGTGATTTTTTAATTTGTTCTTCTCTAAGCTTAATAAGCTTAGCCAAATCCTTCTTCTACTATGCTTAAATATCCATGTATGAATTTCAAAAACGCCCTAGCATCTTCTCCAGTTAAACGATTAATGTTATCTATAACCTCATCAAGTTCCTTTAAAATATCCTGTTCTTTCAACCTAATTCCCCCTCTCTGTATTATTTATCATACCAAAATAAAAAAGCCGTTCATCCTCTAAGTGAAAGATAAACGACTTCTTTATTATTTTATTTAAAGCATAACCCCAACGATAATCGCTGATAATATACTTACTAACGTTGCACCGTATACAAGTTTTAATCCGAATGAAGATACAACGTTTGCTTGTTTTCCGTCGATACTCTTCGTTGCACCTGCGATAATTCCGATAGATGAGAAGTTCGCAAATGATACAAGGAAGATGGATAAAATACCTACTGTACGAGCTGATAAATCACCAGCTACTTTACCTAAATCAAGCATTGCAACGAATTCGTTCGTTACTAATTTTGTTGCCATAATTTGTCCTGCTTGTAGCATCTCTGATGTTGGAATACCCATTACGAATGCTAATGGTGAGAAGACATATCCTAAAATGCTTTGGAATGTGATTCCGAAAATAGAATCGAATACACCGTTAATTGCTGTAATTAATGCTACGAAACCGATTAACATGGCCGCTACTGTTACAGCGATAGAGAAACCAAGCATAATATATTCGCCTAACATTTCAAAGAATGTTTGCTTTTTATCTTCTTGTAATTCTAAAATATCGTCTTCTTCTTTCACATCATATGGATTAATGATATGAACGATAATGAATCCACTGAATAAGTTTAGTACAAGTGCTGTTACTACATATTTTGGATCAATCATTTTCATATAAGAACCGACGATTGACATCGATACCGTTGACATTGAAGATGCACAAAGTGTGTATAAACGATTTCTCGGTAATTTGCTTAGTTGATCTTTTACTGTAATGAATACTTCACCTTGACCAACAATTGCAGCTGCTACCGCATTATATGATTCTAATTTTCCTAAACCGTTAATTTTACTTAATAAGAAACCGACTGCACGAATGATAATCGGTAAAACTTTAATATGTTGCAGGATCCCAATTAATACCGCTAAGAAAATAATTGGTAATAATACTGTTAAGAAGAATGGTGCTTGTCCATCGTTTGCTAGACCACCAAATACGAAATTAACCCCAGCTTCCGCAAATTTTAAAATAGCGCCAAATCCATCTGCAATCCCTTTTACTAATACAAATCCGATCTTTGTATTTAGTAAGAAATACGCAAGTACCAATTGAATTACAAGCATAAGTGCAATTGGTTTATATTTAATTTTCTTACGATCTGAACTTATAAGGAAACCTAGTACAAATACTACAAGTAAACCGACTAGAAACATTACTATCTTCATGTGTGAATCCTCCACTTCTCCCACGAGTTATCGGTCGTATAACGTATAACGAATGACGTCTGACCATTATTGTTAAAAAAATTTAAAACCCCTAAATACTATTAAACTGTTAACTAAAATCAGTAAGCGTTTACATAAATTGCAATTTATAAAAGGTAGCCTCTTCTCTCCTACCATACTTGAAAGTCTGAAATTGATACCACCTACAAATCAAATTGTAAGCGTTATCTAGGCGAAATGCAATATAAATTTTAAAAGATTTTTATATGTTAATATATTCCTAATTAATTGGTTTTTTTATGTAATTTAACCATAAAAAATAGCCCTAGCTATGAACTAGGACCATCCTTCTTTATAACATAACACCAACGATAATCGCTGATAAAAGACTTACTAATGTCGCACCGTATACAAGTCGTAATCCGAATGATGAAACAACGTTTGATTGATTTTCATCGATCCCTTTCGTTGCACCTGCAATAATTCCGATAGATGAGAAGTTTGCAAATGATACAAGGAATACCGAAAGAATACCAACTGTACGAGCTGATAAATCACCAGCTACTTTTCCTAGATCAAGCATCGCAACAAATTCGTTCGATACTAATTTCGTTGCCATGATTTGTCCCGCTGTTACCATTTCTGATTGCGGGATGCCCATTACGAATGCTAATGGAGAGAAAATATAACCTAAAATAGCTTGGAATGTAATACCGAACATTGAATCAAACAAGCTATTGATTGCTGTAATTAATGCTACGAACCCAAGTAACATTGCTGCTACCGTAATCGCAATCGTGAAACCAAGCATAATATATTCGCTTAACATTTCAAAGAATGACTGCTTTTTCTTATTTTCTAACTTCAGTGTATCTTCTTCTTCCGTAATATCGTACGGATTAATAATATGAATAATAATGAAACCACTAAATAAATTTAATACAAGTGCTGTTACTACATATTTCGGTTCGATCATTTTCATATAAGAACCAACGATTGACATTGATACTGTCGACATGGAAGATGCACATAATGTATATAAACGGTGTTTTGGGATTTTACTTAATTGATCTTTTACTGTAATAAATACTTCTGCTTGCCCAACAATGGCAGCTGCTACTGCATTATATGATTCTAGTTTTCCTAGACCATTTACTTTACTTAACAAAGTACCAATAGCGCGAATAAATATCGGTAAAATTTTAAAGTGTTGCAAAATTCCGATTAAAACGGCAAAGAATACGATTGGTAATAGTGCTGTTAAGAAGAATGAAACCTCTCCTTTATTAACAAGGCCACCAAATACGAAAACGATTCCAGCTTCCGCATATCCAAGAAGCGCGCCAAATCCATCTGAAATTCCTTTTACTAAAATATAACCAACTTGCGTATTTAATAAGAAATAAGATAGCGCTAGCTGAATAACAAGCATAATTGCGATTGGTTTATACTTAATCTTCTTTCGATCGGCACTTATAAGAAAACCGAGTACAAATACAACAAGTAATCCTACAAGAAACATAACAAACTTCATTAATAAAATCCTCCATTTAACTCTTCATTAACGTTGAACGTCTGACCACTCAAAATAAGAAATAATCCGAACTTTCCATTTCTCCTCCGAAAGCTTTAATCGGATAGAAAAGATCATAAAACCTCTTATTTCAAAGGCATTTTCCATTCTAACATAAATCACAACTCATATCCGCACTTTTCTTAAAAAAAATACATTTTATTATAAAGCATTCATTAATGTTCGTCTTTTGCATTATAAAGTGAAACTTTAATGAGCGAGAGTTTTACTTCACACAAATAGCTGAACCAATAAAAAATGAGCATCAAGTTTCACTTGATGCTCACCTCATTATACCGCTTTTTCTTTATCTGCTACTTGCTCTTCCCAGCACTCTGTATTTTTCAAGCCTGGAATAGAATTTGCGTAAAAGACTGGATCTTTTCCTTGTTTCTTTTGCTTAATATAATCTGATAACGCCGCGAAAGCGTACTTAGAAAGGAATACGATCGCCACTAAGTTAATAATAGCCATAATCCCCATGAATAAATCTGCTAAATCCCAAACGATTTGAATTGTTGCTACAGACCCTAACATAACCATACCAAGTACAGCAATGCGGTATGCATTTAATAGCACTTTACTTCCATTTAAGAACTCAATATTTGTTTCACCATAGTAGTAGTTACCTACTAATGAACTGAATGCAAATAAGAAGATTGCCACTGCTACAAATATAGAAGCCCATGGGCCGATATGTTGGCTTAACGCCTGCTGCGTTAATTGAATACCATTTAGATCAGCTGCATTATGCACATCTGATAATAAAATAATAAATGCTGTACAACTACAAATTAATAATGTATCTGTAAATACCCCTAAAGTTTGAATGAAACCTTGTTTAACTGGGTGCGTTACGTTTGCAGTCGCAGCTGCATTCGGCGCACTACCCATACCAGCTTCATTTGAGAATAATCCACGTTTTACCCCTAGTAAAATCGCAGCTCCTAATCCCCCGCCTACTACTTCTTTAATTCCGAAAGCATGTAAGAAAATTTCTTTAAATACATATGGAATTGCCGTAATGTTTGTTACAACAACGAATAATGCAACTGCTACATATATAATTGCCATTACTGGAACAATCATTTCAACCGCACGTGCAATTCGCTTAACCCCACCAAAAATAATGATTGCAAGTAAACCAGCCATAAACAGACCTACAAACTTACCATCTGTGTTAAATGCTCCATCAAAAGCCGCCGCTACTGTGTTTGACTGCACGGCATTGAAAATTAATCCGAAACTCACTGTTATTAAAACAGAGAAGACAACCCCTAGCCAGCGTTTTTTCAACCCTTTTTCCATATAATACGCTGGGCCACCACGGAATGCATTCCCATCTTTTACTTTATAAATTTGCGCTAATGTGCTCTCTACAAATGCAGAGGCACCCCCAATTACCGCGATTAACCACATCCAAAATACAGCACCTGGACCACCCGCTGAGATTGCAATAGCTACACCAGCTAAGTTACCAGTCCCTACACGAGAAGCTGTACTCATACAAAATGCTTGGAATGATGATACACCACTTTTTTCTTTTTGTGCTTTTCTTGTCTTTGAACTCGCCCCGTCCCCAAGTAGGCGAATCATTTCTCCGAAGTAACGAATTTGGACAAATTTCACACGAAACGAAAAGTAAAGTCCTAATCCAATTAACATCGCAATAATGATATATGACCAAAGGACATTATTCACATCCCCAATTACCTTAGCTAAAAAATCCATACTTGTATTGCCCCCTCTTCCTAACAATAAGAAAATTATATTCTAAAAACTTTTAGTAATCAAGAATTTTCGACAAAAACATGTTAGATTTTATAACATGGTAATGTCAACAATTATAACATACGCATTTATTATAGACATTATCTCAATCATCTTTTAGCCTTAATATCATTAATCACAACAAAAAAACGAGCATCGAATTCATCTCGATGCTCGTTTTTTTATTATACTGCTTTTTCTTTATCAGTTACCGCCGGCTTATCCCAACACTCTGTGTTCGTTAAACCAGGGATAGAATCTGCACTGAATACTGGATCTTTCCCTTGTTTCTTTTGTTTCACATAGTCCGCTAATGCTGCATACGCGAATCGCCCAAGAAGTGTAATCGCAATTAAGTTTGTAATTACCATTAGACCCATAAATAAATCTGCCATATTCCATACAACTTGAAGCGTCGCAACAGAACCGAATAATACCATTCCCACTACCGCAATACGGTAAATTGTTAACCAAGTTTTACTTTGTTTAATGAATTCAATATTCGTTTCACCATAATAGTAGTTTCCTAGAAGTGAGCTGAAAGCAAATAGGAAGATAATAATCGCTAAGAAACTACTCGCCCATGGACCGATTTGTGAACTTAATGCATTTTGTGTTAATTCAATACCTTCTAAATTTGTTGCTTTATATGCACCAGAGCATAGTACGATAAATGCTGTTGATGTACATACTAAAAATGTATCTACTAATACTCCAATTGTTTGAATAAATCCTTGTTTAGCTGGATGTGTTACATCCGCTGTTGCAGCCGCATTCGGTGCACTACCCATACCTGCTTCATTCGCAAATAATCCGCGCTGAATACCAAACTTCATTGCAGCACCAATACCGCCACCTACAGCTGAATCTAAACCAAATGCACCTTTAAAGATTTCTGTGAAAACATCCGGTATTAAATAGAAGTTTTTAATAACAACGAAAACAGCTACTGCAATATAAATAATCGCCATCGGCGGAACAATCATTTCTGACATACGCGCAATACTTTTCACACCACCAAAAATAATAACCGCAACTAATACCGCTAATACGATTCCAACAACATAACGCTCAATACCAAATGCATTTTTAAATGCTAATGTAACTGTATTTGCTTGTACTGAGTTGAAAATTAAACCGTAACTAATTGTAATAAGGATAGAGAACCAAATTCCCATCCAACGTTTATTTAAACCTTTTTCCATATAATAAGCAGGACCACCACGGAAGCCACTGCCATCTTTTATTTTATAAATTTGCGCAAGCGTACTTTCTACGAAACTTGAAGACGCCCCGATAATCGCAATAACCCACATCCAAAATACTGCTCCAGGTCCTCCCATAGAAATAGCTAGTGCTACACCAGCTAAGTTCCCGATTCCGATACGAGCTGCTGAACTCATACAAAACGCTTGGAATGACGATACACTTCCCTTTTTACGTGTCTTTCCAGTTAAACCATCACTCATTAATCGAACCATTTCCCCTAAATGAGTAATTTGTACAAATTTTAATTTAATAGAAAAATAAAGCCCTAAACCAATTAACATTGCAATAAGAATATATGACCAAAGAATTGTATTCGTTGATGAAACGAATTGTTCTAACATATTCATACAATTATCCCCCTCCTTTTATCCATAAACCGAATTATATTCAAAAAATATTCAAAAATCAACATTTTTCGACACTTTACAACTTCCAAATATTAGGGTCCACAAGGCGGATTCAATGCTCTTTTATGACTTCACATTCACTAGCTGCGCATACTAAAACAAAAAATAATTTCATAAACAACGCCATTGACAAAAATACAAACCTGTAACTATAATGATTACAACAGGTTGTAACAAACCTAATTACACTAAATTTATTTATTTTTAGATATACACTTTAACAAAACACTTTGGAGGGATTTATTATGAAAATCGGAATTATCGGAGCAAGCGGAAAAGCAGGAAGTCGCATTTTAAAAGAAGCATTAGATCGTGGACATGAAGTAACTGCAATCGTAAGAAACGCTGCAAAAATTACAGAAGAAAATGTGAAAGTTTTAGAGAAAGGTGTATTCGCTCTTACATCTAACGACCTACAAGTATTTGATGTAATTGTAAATGCATTTGGTGCTCCAGCAGGTCAAGAACACCTTCACGTAGATGCAGGAAACGTACTTATTGAAGCTGTGAAAGGTGCACCAAATACAAAATTACTTGTAGTTGGTGGAGCTGGTAGCTTATTTGTAGACGAAGAGAAAACAACACGTGTATTTGATACACCAGGTTTCCCAAATGAATACCTTGCAACTGCTCAAAACCAAGGTAAAAACTTAGAAATCTTGCAACAAATAAATGACATCACTTGGACATTTATCAGCCCTTCTGCACTATTCGCATTAGGAAAACGCACTGGCTCTTATACAGCCGGAAAAGACAACCTTCTTGTGAACTCAAAAGGTGATAGCTACGTAAGTTACGAAGACTTCGCAGTTGCAGCACTTGATGAAATCGAAAATCCAAAACATGTGAACGAACGCTTCACAGTTGTTTCTGAAGCTGAATAATAGAAAAAGCTCGTAAACATAATGTTTACGAGCTTTTTTTATCATCTGTTATATTGATTCGGTTTATGTGGTTCATTTGGTGTATAGGGTTTATTTGGTTTATTATCATGACCATTTGCTTTTTTCCAACTTACCGCTAACTCTGGGCTCGTTTTCTCTTCACTACGCTCAAGTAATACAACCGCATTTTGAATCGTTGGCGTTCCTTTATGTGCAATACCTTGTAATTTCGTTAAATTCCCCGATACTTTAAAGCTAAATCCACCAGCTGGTGTTTGTTTCGGAATTAAAATGCGGAATTTTTCTCCTACATTAAATTCAGTTTTTGCTTCGCCTTTTTCATTTACAAACTTCGCGCCTTGTGGTGCACCTGTAGCTTGTACTTTATACGTTCCACTTTTCGCGTTTGTTTCTACTGTATATAAACCTGTTTCAAAGAAATCATTTTTCAATACTGCTTCTTGTTCTTCTGTAGGAGTTACACTCATCGTAATTTCTTGTAACTCTTCACTCGCATTTGCTTTTGCAACTATATCTTTCGTTACTTTCTCTACGTTTTTATTACGGAAATCTAAATCGTTAATATCGATTTGTTTTAATGCATTCCATACTGCAAGCTGTGTTGCATAATGTGCTTCTCTCCAATCGGAAACACCTAATTCTTGCGGGCTCTTTTGTGGATATCCATTTAATAGTACACGGTACACGTTAACATCCACTTTTCCCATTTCCGGTAAATCTTGACCGCTTGGAGATTTCAAATCTACATTTAAGCAAAATGCAATTTTTCCATCTGCCGTTTTAATAAGCTCTGTTCGGATTGGTTTCTTCTTTGACTTACTATAACTCCAATCCATTTCATACTTTGTATGATCCATAACTTCTGCGAATGCTTTTTGAAGCGGGAATAACACAAATAAAACACTTAAAAAAACAGCTAAAAGTTTGAACGATTGCTTTATATTCATGTTTACAACCCCTTATGAAATAACAATTTACTAATAAGTAGTATTTAGTTAGAAAATTTTTTTATACATAAACACAACAAAAAAAAGAGTGCAAATGATTTGCACTCTTTTTCTCTACTTTAATCTTAGAAATCGAAGTTATCAGGATCTGGACCAACACGGTGATTTTCGTTTAAAGCATCGATTTTTTCCATATCTTCTTTCGTTAATTCAAAGTTGAATACATCAGCGTTTGCAATAATACGGTGTTCTTTCGTTGATTTTGGAATTGTAATCACTCCATTTTGTAAGTCCCAACGTAAGATAACTTGGGCTGTTGTTTTGCCGTGTTTATCAGCAATTTCTTGTAATGTTTCGTTATCTAATAATTGACCTTGCATAAGTGGTGACCATGCTTCCATTTGAATACCTTGCTCTTTACAGAAAGCTTGTAATTCTTTTTGCGTTAAACGAGGGTGGTATTCTACTTGGTTAATCATCGGTTTAATTTCTGCATCTTTCATTACATCTTGTAAGTGATGGATTTGGAAATTACTTACGCCAATTGCACGCACGCGTCCTTCTTTATAAAGTGTTTCTAGCGCTCTCCATGTATCTTTATATTTTCCTTCTACAGGCCAGTGAACAAGATATAGATCTAAATAATCTAGTTCTAATTTTTTTAAGCTCTCTTCGTATGCAGCAATTGTTTCTTCATATCCTTGATCTGCGTTCCATACTTTTGAAGTGATGAATAAATCTTCTCTTGAAATACCAGTTGCTTCGATACCTGCACGAATTCCTTCACCTACAGCTTTTTCATTTCCGTAAATCGCCGCTGTATCGATGCTGCGGTATCCTGCTTTAATCGCTGATTTTACAGCTTCTACAAGTTCTGGTCCTTCTTCTACTTTAAATACACCTAAACCGAACCAAGGCATTTCTACACCATTATTTAATACTGCTTTACTTTGTAAGTTTTTCATTTTATTTTCTCTCCTTTTATCCCGCATTAACGGGCAGTAAAATTCCCACTTCAAAACTCGGCTGAAGCAAAGACGTTAAGTGGGAAATAAACTGCCCGTAAACGTCCGATTGGTTCAACTAATAATCATTGGTGGAAGAACACCCCCACTGATTAAAGTTTCACTTTATTTTACTTGATCTCTTTTTTCTAATGTCATACTCCACGCTGTTAAAATAACAGCGCCTACTACCATAATGCCACCTACCCAAGCAGTATGGATTAATCCTAACGAATTCGTTACAAGGCCACCTATATAAGAACCTAGAGCAATCCCTGCATTAAATGCGGCAATGTTAATTGCTGAAGCAACATCAACCGCACTCGGAACAAAGCGCTCTGCCAATATAACTACATATACTTGTAGCCCCGGAACATTCATAAATGCGAATAGTCCCATGAAAATAATTGTGATTAACCCAGCTACTTTAAATGGCGCTGTAAATGTTAAAACAAATAATATAACCGCTTGAATAAAGAACATGTAAAATAGCGCTCGAATCGGATTATGATTCGATAATTTTCCGCCAACCATATTCCCTATCGCAATGGCGATTCCATACACTAATAAAACGATGGTAACGGTACTTGCTTCAAATCCTGTTACTTCTTGTAATAACGGTGATAAGTACGTAAATGTTACGAATGTTCCACCGTATCCTAGTGCAGTAATAATGAAAACCAGTAACAGTCTTCCATTTTTAATTAGTTTAAATTGATCACGAAACGATACAGGTACACCATTTTTTAAATTAGATGGGACCAGTATGCTGTTTGAAATAAAAGCAATAATTCCAATTACAACAATCGCCATAAATGACGCTCTCCAGCCAAATTGTTGACCGATAAATGTTCCAATTGGCACACCTGTAATAGTCGCAACTGTTAATCCAGTAAACATAATCGCAATGGCGCTAGCACGTTTATTCTCTGGTACGATTGCAGCTGCAATTGTAGATCCTATCGACATAAACACGCCATGTGCAAATGCAGATACAATCCTTGCGATAATTAATATAGTGAAGCTTGTTGCTACTGCCGCAATGCCATTACCAATAATGAAAATAACCATAATCCACATTAATAATGTCTTTCTCGACATACTAGCCGTTAACGCTGTTAAGACAGGAGCTCCTACCGCTGCCCCTAACGCATATAGGGAAACAGTTAAACCCGCTGTTGTCACCGAAACATTTAAATCTTTTGAAATGGATGGTAATAAACCGACACTAATAAACTCAGTTGTCCCAATTCCAAACGCACTAATTGCTAGTGCTAATAAAGCAAACATACTTCTTCGATTCGTCTGGACTTCGGAAGATGGTACTGTATATGAACTCAATTGAATTCCTCCTTATTACAAGAAATCCAATCATAATAGTGCGATAAAAAGGCCCTTTTATCTTCTAAAAAATATATTTAATCTCTACAAATGCTATTATGAATGGTTTCATTCTTTTTTTGAAGAACGCACTTTAAAGTACGATAGGCACTAAAAAGTAACATAGTCACTTTTTGGTACCGTACTACTCATTTGCTTCTCACATGTGCTATTATGAAACATATTTAACATGATAAAAAGTACGTACTTTAAAGTGCTATAGGTACTAAAAAGTAACATTTGTATGATTTAACTTATTTTACTCACAAAAGGAGGGTTTCATATGAAGAAATACAATATTCCTGTAGAGGCGACCTTAGAAGTTATCGGCGGCAAATGGAAGGTTGTTATTCTTTGTCACTTAACGAAAGGTACAAAGAGAACGAGTGAACTAAAACGTTCAATGCCTGGTATTACACAAAAAATGTTAACGCAGCAATTACGTGAATTAGAAGACGACGGCGTTATTCAAAGAAAAGTATACAATCAAGTCCCACCAAAAGTAGAATATTCTCTTACTGATTACGGTTGGTCTTTAGAATCGATTCTTGATTCTCTTTGTTCTTGGGGCGAATGCCATCTTGAAAAGGAAGGTAACACATCAATGCTAATTGCAGAAGGTGAATAATAGGAAAAAGGAAAAAACGAACATGAATTTGTTCATTTTTTCCTTTTTTTCTTATTATATATGTATATTTCTAACTGAAACAAAATATTTTATACGCTTTCATACCTTGTCAGTACTACGTTATACGCTCAATATCAAATAATTAGGAATCATTTTTATGTTAACATAGGTGTATATAGTATATAATATAGGATATATATTATATACACTTTCCGGTAACGGAGCTTTCCATTATGCGGACAAGCCATATATCGGACAGTTCATAAATAATAGGTAAGACGTTATGGTTTTAGATTTATGTTTGCAGCTTACTTGCTGTCATAAATTTAAAGGCATTTTATTGTGTTTTGTGAAACTTTGTATAAAGTTTCGTAACCGTTTACTATCTTACTTATAAAAAATAAGAGTATTGCTATCGTAAAGGAGAATTGGAGATGCCAGAAACTATGACTCAAACAAAGCCAGAACAAGAAACTGTACAAATTTCTGCTAGCCAAGGACAACTTGATGTACTTGATCAGTTGTTAAAACCTGAGGTACAAGAATCATTAACTACACTAGTAGAACAGCTTCCAAAATTAACTGAGCTTGTTAACATTTTAACTAAGTCTTATGACTTCGCTCAAACTGTTGCTACTGATGAAGTATTAAAAAGCGACACTGTTGGTGCAATCACAGAGCTTGTAGAACCTGTAAAAGATACAGTGAAAAGCATGGCTGCAACTGCAATCGAAGCGAAAGATCGTGCTGACGAAAGCAACGAAGTTATCGGCCTATTCGGTCTGTTAAAATTATTAAAAGACCCACAAGCACAAAAAATGTTCCGCTTTGTGAACGCATATCTTCAAATTAGTGCAGAACGTAACAATAAATAATTTAATTTATAACAACAATTAGTAAAGACGGGGGATATCATACTATGTCAAAACAAATTGTCATCTTAGGCGCTGGTTATGGCGGTCTTCTTGCCGCTTTAAACGTACGTAAATATTACAGTAAATCAGAAGCACAAGTTACAGTGATTAACCAATACCCAACACACCAAATCATCACTGAACTACACCGCCTTGCAGCTGGTAACGTAGCTGAGCAAGCAATTGCAATGCCACTTACAAAGCTTTTCAAAGGTAAAGATATCGATCTTAAAATTGCAACAGTTGAGTCATTCTCAGTTGATAGCAAAGAAATTAAACTAGCTGGCGGCACTACTTTATCTTACGATGCACTTGTAGTTGCTTTAGGAAGTAAAACTGCTTACTTCGGTATTCCAGGACTAGAAGAAAACAGCATGGTATTAAAATCTGCTGCTGATGCAAATAAAATCTACAAACACGTTGAAGACCGTATTCGTGAATACGCGAAAACGAAAAACGAAGCTGATGCTACAATCGTAATCGGTGGTGGCGGATTAACTGGCGTTGAGCTAGTTGGTGAGCTTGCTGACATTATGCCTAAACTTGCAAAAAGCCACGGCGTAAATCCAAAAGAAGTTAAACTTCTTCTTGTTGAAGCAGGTCCTAAAATCCTTCCAGTATTACCAGACCACTTAATCGAACGTGCAACTACTAGCCTAGAAGCACGCGGCGTTACATTCTTAACTGGTCTTCCTGTAACAAACGTTGCTGGCAATGAAATCGACTTAAAAGACGGTCAAAAACTTGTTGCTAACACATTCGTTTGGACGGGCGGCGTACAAGGTAACCCACTAATCGGTGAATCAGGTCTTGAAGTAAACCGTGGCCGTGCAACAGTTGATGCACACCTACAATCTACTTCTCACAAAGACGTATTCGTTGCTGGAGACAGCGCTGTTGTCTTTGCTGAAGACGGTCGTCCATACCCACCAACTGCACAGATCGCTTGGCAAATGGGTGAGTTAATTGGATACAACTTATACGCAGCACTAGAAGGCAAAGCATTCGAAGAGTTCGCACCTGTAAACTCTGGAACACTTGCTAGTCTAGGACGTAAAGATGCTGTTGCTACAATCGGAGCAAGCAATACTCCGCTTAAAGGCCTACCAGCATCATTAATGAAAGAAGCAAGTAACGTTCGTTACTTATCACACATTAAAGGTCTATTCAGCTTAGCTTACTAATCTGAATATAAGCCCGAATCATGCCCTGCATGGTTCGGGCTATTTTTATCCCGCTATTTGCGGGCTTGTAAAACTTCCACCTTAAAATCCAGTGAATACAGGGATGAAGTTGGAAGATTAACTGCCCGTAAAAGCCCGATTGGTTCAACTAATAATCAGTGGGGATGAACATCCCCCCACTGATTAAAGTTTCACTTTATCCGTAATTTTCTCTAACTTATTTATTCGGCAGAAGAATAATATAACCCTTTTAATTATCTAAATTTACTGATTATTTTATGTCCAAATTGTGTATACGAAAAGATGGAAGTATTCTTCCTACTCCCATCCTTTCACACAAACTATTCTCCTAACTTCACAAGGCTGTAGTTCTTCTTCCCTTTACGAATAATAATAAATCGTCCATCAAATGAATTTTCTACAGTTACATCCGTACCCACATCTGTTACTTTTTCACCATTCATAGATATAGCTCCATTATTAATGTCTTCACGTGCTTGTCTTCTAGATGGCTCAATTCCTAAATCAACTAGCCATTCCACGATGTTTTTCGTCTCTTTTGAAGACTCGAATGTTGGCATTTCTTTAAATCCTTGTTCAATTTCATCAGCTGTTAACGATTTAATATCTCCACTAAATAACGCTGCTGTAATTTTCACAGCTTGCGAAAATGCATCTTCCCCATGAACGAATTTCGTCATTTCTTCCGCTAATACTTTTTGTGCTTCACGTTTATGCGGCTCTGTTTCTACCTTCACTGACAATTCATCAATACGCTCTTTCGTTAAGAACGTAAAGTATTTCAAGTATTTAACTACATCACGGTCATCTGTATTCACCCAGAACTGGTAAAATTCAAATGGTGTTGTTTTTTCGGGATCAAGCCAGACAGCGCCGCCTGCTGATTTACCAAACTTCGTACCGTCTGATTTCAATAATAACGGAATCGTTAATCCGAATACTCTCGCTTCATGCCCTTCTAACTTACGAATTAAATCTAAACCACTCGTAATATTTCCCCATTGGTCACTACCACCAATTTGCAGTTGAACATCTTCTTTCGTGTATAAGTGATGGAAGTCCATCGCTTGTAAAATTTGGTACGTAAATTCTGTGAAAGAAATTCCTGTGTCTAAACGACTTGCTACAATATCCTTCGCTAACATGCTATTTATACTAAAGTTTTTTCCGTAATCACGTAAAAACTCAATAATGTTTATTTCATGTGTCCAGTCGTAGTTATTTACCATCTTCACTTCGCTATTCCCGCCGAAATCAAATAGCTTTTTCATTTGTGCTGTTAACGCATCCACATTATGCTGGACTACTTCTAACGTTTGCAGTTGACGCTCTGATTGACGTCCACTCGGATCACCAATTGTTCCTGTTGCCCCGCCAATTAAAATAACAGGATGATGACCAGCTAATTGGAATCTCTTCATCATCATAAACGGAATCAAATGTCCGATATGCATACTATCACCAGTCGGATCCACTCCGCAGTATAGTGAAATCTTTTTCTCTTCTACTAGTTTACGTAAACCTTCTTCATCTGTCTGTTGATTCACAGCGCCGCGCCATTCTAATTCATCAATGATATTCATCTTTTGTCATCCCCTTTATTTTTAAAAACAAAAAGCCCCTATGTCTACGATAGACATAGGGACGATTATTCACCGTGTTACCACCCAGTTTGCATAAATAGCATAGCTACTCATACCACTCTTAGCAATAATATCGATTGCTACTCCGCTTAGCGTTACCTAAGATACTCCAGAGTGTAATTCACAAGTTTGTTTGTGCTAGGTTCCAGCAACCCCTAGCTCTCTTTGATAACAGTGACAAACTGCTACTGGGCTCTTTCAACGTATATTATTTGTTAAATTATTAGCCATTATATTGAATTAAAAACAAAATGTCAACAATACCCAAATATTATTTCGAAATAATTCATACTTTATACGCTTTTTATTCAAAGATTATTGTAGATCTTCTCCAATAATCCTTACTTCTCGCTCTAATTTCACACCGAATTTTTCTTCAACAGTTTTTTGTACGAAATGAATTAAATCGATATAATCTTGTGCAGTTCCGTTATCAACATTCACCATAAATCCAGCGTGTTTTAAAGAAACTTCCACTCCGCCAATTCGCTTACCTTGCAGTCCTGATTCTTGAATAAGCTTACCTGCAAAATTATTTGGTGGACGCTTAAATACACTACCACATGAAGGATACTCTAACGGTTGTTTTGATTCACGCTTAAACGTTAAATCATCCATTTTTTCCTTAATCTCTTCACGTACACCTTCTTCAAGTTCAAACTTCGCTTCAAGAATAATATAATGATTATTCGCAAACACACTCTTACGATATCCAAATTCAAATTCGTCTTTCGTTAAAGTGCATAGCTCTCCATCACCTGTCATTACAACTGCTTCTGTTAATACATAAGCTACTTCACCGCCATATGCACCAGCATTCATATATAACGCTCCACCAACTGAACCTGGAATACCACAAGCAAACTCAAGTCCTGTTAGAGCATGTTCTAACGCAATTCGTGACACATCAATAATTGCTGCACCACACCCAGCTACAATCGTCGTTCCTGTCACAGTAACACCTGTAATATGAATTAAACTTACTGTAATCCCGCGAAGACCACCGTCTTTAATAATAACATTCGATCCGTTTCCTAAAAACGTAACTGGAATATTATATTGGTTAGCATACTTTATCACTTCTTGAATCTCATCATAATTAGTAGGCGCAACAAATACATCTGCTTTCCCACCCACTTTAATGTGCGTATGATTTTTTAGCATTTCATCTTTCTTTACATGACCTTCAGGCAATACCGTACTTAAATATTTATAAACCTCTTGCATATTCATTTTACGATTCCTCTATTTCTATAATCTTTTTATCCCGCTAGCAACGGGCCCATAATATCCCCACATAAAAAATACAATACAAATCCAAAGCTAAAGTGGTGGATACAGTGTACCTAAAATCAATTCGAGACACCTATAAACCTCTTAAATTATAAGAGGTGCCACTCATATTAAAATATATATCGCATAATAAAGCAACCCAAATGGACTACTAAACTCGACATGTAACCATATAGACAACAATTTGTAAAATATATAGGTTTTACAAAGTAATATCCTTCAATATCTTACTATACCACACGAAAATAAAGTGGTATTTTTTTGTAATCTTTACTTTATTTTCTTCAATAAAAAAGATGCTCTTACCTACGTAAGAGCATCCCTTTCATTTCCTCTTTAACTAATTTTATCTCGTCCACCTTCCCCCTCCCTTCACTTATTAGATAATCCGCGATACCTTTTATTCCATACAAAAGAGCACATCCAACAGAATGTGCCCTTTCTATACTTTTTAACTTATTTTTCGTTCTCTTCTTTTTCCTTATCAAACCATAACAGCTCATCATCATCAACTTCACCATTATAATTGATTAGAATCTCTTCTCCCGCTTTTATATCTTTGTAAGCAAAGAAGTTAAACATATGATTCTCAAAGACAATATCATACGTTGCATTCGGCTTATATGAATGATTAAATAACATGCCGTATCCTAAAAGGAATGCCGTATGATTTACCCCATACTCAAATGCGTAGTCAGCAAGTAACGTTTTCTCAATGTGCTCATGCTGTTCATTCGGATAAGAGATAACTGGTGCTGAGTGTATCAACTCACCCTTTTTAATATCACGAGTTGCAAATACACCTCTATTAAATTCTCCATCACTAAGTTCAGAAGTCTTAACTTCAATCATATGCGTCACCTATATATTTCTTTCTTCGAAGTATTTTTCTCCTTAAGCTTGGCAGAAAACGCGGAGAAAAGCAATTAAATTCCTACCAAGTATAAAAAGAGCACATTATTTGTGCTCTTTTTAGGTGATATTATTTTCTAGAATATCTTATAACGACAACTTCACCCGTTAGAAGATATTCTATGAAGCCCCACGTATCAATTACTTCAACTTAAATACCGCACTAACTGGGTTATGATCACTGTTTTCAAACTTTAAGTCTTTCCCTTGTACATTTACAATTTCAACATTCGGCGAAACGATAAAGCCATCAATAATAGTGACAAAGTTTTCACCTTCCACATATTTCTTCACATCATCCCTTACCGTCATAACAGATGGATCTACAGCCCATTGGAATCCTCCATCTGCGAAGCCCTTCGGTAACTCTACTAGCCATTCAGGACGCTCTTTCACAAACTTAGGATCACTTAGTTGGACATTAGAAAGTAACTGGTTCCAATCTCCACCTAATATTACGTAATCACCGTTTTGATAACACTTGTTCATATATTCTTTTAAATACTCTGCTTGTTGCTTTCTAATTTTTCCGCCCTCATCATAAGCAGATAAATGTATGTTTACGAGCCTAACATACTTCCCATTATCAACAGGGATTTTATGTTCAACAATCGCACGATCTAAATCGAATAAACGCTTCGGCCAAGGCTCCATTCCGGGTAGTTGGAACCGCGTTGCTGTTTGAACTGTGTATTTAGAAAATGTACTTAATCCGCCCTCAGCATATCCCATCGGCTTTGTGACTGGGACAGGAACCCACTTAGTATCGTAGTTCTTCCCAAATGACGAAGCATAATCAGGTAATCCTTTTTTCAAAAACTCATGTTCATTTACATCAAATGATCGGTGGGATTTTATATCAACTTCTTGCAATAACGTAAAATCACTATTCTCATTTTGTAAAAATGAAAGCATCTTCTTTAAGTTTACTTCAGTCTGTTCTTTACTACTCGAACCAGAACCCTTTCCTCCGTCCATAAAGAAGTCTTGGTCTTTATCTAATCCAGCGTATCCAATATTAAATGTTGTAACTTTAAATTCATTTCCTGGCTGCAGTACACGCTCTTTATTGTTTTCAACCTTTACGTCTAAAACATTTGCTGGCTGTTCTTTTGTAAGTGTCATATAAGCTAAAAAGCCACCTAGAATACCAGCTATTATTAAAATAAAGATTAATACTATTTTTAAAAATTTCTTCAACACACATGACCCCTTTTTATTAAATAACGTTTTATTTATCTGTATTTTCAGTTAAATAAAGATAAATTAAAGACACAAGAAATATTTTACCATAAAGAAAACTTGTTATCATTATATTTAGCTAACAAATAATCGTTGTATCCCTCACTGCAATTATCTTGAAATTCAATCATAACATTTACGAAAGCAAGACTGGAATGTAATTACAACCCACAACAGAGAAATTACACCTTCAGAGAATATAACAGATCCTACTTTCTGAACTTTTCATTAACATATTTATTGGTAATCCAAAATAATATTTAGTACACTGTAAATAGAACTTATAGGCGATGGAGTTCGCCATAACTGCTATGTAGCTAATGACTCCTACCAGTACAACTACTGGTAGGAGTCTATTTTTTTTGAGTAAACTATTAGAGAGGTGAAGAAATTGAAATATATTATTGTTGGCATAGCCGGTATATTAGGAGCTCTTTCCCGTTATTATTTAGGTTTTACTATCGATACGCTTTGGCATCATTCATTACCACTTGCTACATTAACAATTAACTTAATTGGCTGTTTCTTACTCGCTTTGTTGACCACCTATATCGCCCGGTTAAACATCTTATCTTCCGAAGTTATTACAGGGATTGGAACAGGGTTTATCGGTTCATTTACGACGTTTTCAACATTTAGCGTCGAAACTGTAAAACTAATCAATTATTCTGAGCTAGGTATCGCCTTTTTATATGTATTATGCAGCATGTTAGGTGGTCTAATTATGTCTGGGCTTGGCTATAAACTTGGAGATTTTTTACTACAAAAACACCTTGAGGAAGGTGAACTATCATGATTAATGCTTTATTAGTAGCAACAGGAGGGTTCTTCGGTGCTATTACACGATTTGCAATTAGTAATTGGTTTAAAGAAAGAAATAAAACTTCATTTCCAATTGCTACATTTCTCATTAATATAACAGGAGCATTTTTACTCGGATATATAATTGGCAAAGGGATAACTACAAGTTGGCAACTATTATTAGGCACTGGATTCATGGGTGCCTTTACTACATTCTCAACGTTTAAATTAGAATCCATTCAGCTTTTCAACCGTAAAAACTATCGCGTACTACTTCTATATTTAAGCACTACTTATATAATCGGTATCACATTCGCATTCCTTGGGATGAAGTTAGGCGGAATATAAAAAAGAAAGCGACTCTTATCGGTCGCTTTCTTTCATAAAAAGTATGTTGCCCCATATGGAATTGAAAATAAACCAGCTGGATACACATTATAATGTACGATTTGCATCGGAGGCTGTGTATACGGCATATACTGACTCTGCATCATTTGCTCTACCTGCGCTTGTTGTTGCATCTGAATAGCCTGATGCACTGCCTGAATTGTCCCCTGTGCCCCGGCCAATGTAATAGCCGGCCCTACTTGTCTTTCAGTGTAAAAATAATGGTTCATCATTATTCAGCTCACTTTTTATACAGAATGAATTCCTCTTACATGTTATGTTCACATACAATGCAAGTGTTTTAAATTTACATAAAACATGTTTTTAGCCCAACCCATACATCAAACACCTTCATAGAGTATATAAATGCCCACAAATATATGAAAAGGAGTGAGAATATGAGTTTCTACGAACAACAGCCTTTTACTCAAGATAACTATTATCGAGATCAACATTGGCATCCCCAAAATCCACTAAAACACCAAACAATCGCTATAATTGGTCCTGCTGTTTCTCACGGATTACGTGAAGCTGCTCATCTCGGCTATCAACACGCATTAACCGAAGCTGTCGCTATCGGCTACTTACTTGGAAGAGGTTACGATTATAACACCGCTTGGAAAACCGTTGAATCTTGGTGGAGACCACCAGGATCCCCGCTTCCTACTCCATACTAAAGTGAAAAGACCGTAAATATACGGTCTTTTCACTTTAGCATGCTTTCTTTTTTTGAAGCATCGAGAAAATAGCCATGAACAAAATCGCAATAATTCCAGTAAAAACAAATAAATAAGCTAATGGAATTAAGAAAAATGGTTCCACTAAAGTTCCATCCAGCTTCACTTCCGAACCAATTATATTAAACATAATTATACATAACACTCCTAAAAATATCGGACTAGCCGCTAATAAATATTTGTTTTTCATAATATATTCTCCTTCAATTTCATAATTAATTTTTTGTATTCCTTTTCACTATTCTTACTACCATCATAATAAATCCAACAACATTACAAGTCAACAATTATTTATTGTTTTACAATAAATAATTGTTGTTTAAAATAAAAAAGAGACTATAGACAATCATCGTCTATAGCCTCTTCACTCCATTATTTCACTCTAAAATATTCTTTTTGGAACATACACATTCTTATCGCATTATGGTAGTTACCATCAACGAAAAACTCGTCTAAAAGCTCACCTTCCACCATAAATCCAACTTTTTTATAAACATGTACAGCCTTTTCATTCTCTTTATCAACAACTAAGTAAAGTTTATGCATATTTAATACTGAAAAAGCGTAATCCATCGCTAAACGCGTCGCTTCCGCTGCATAACCATGTCCTTGATAATTCGGATCAATAATAATTTGGAATTCAGTTCTTCGATGAATATAATCGATTTCCACTAACTCGACTAATCCAACCATCTCATTATCTTTCTCCAGGATAAAACGGCGTTCACTTTGATCATGTATATGTTTATCATATAAATCCTGTAGTTCTACAAAAGCCTCATAGGGCTCTTCAAACCAATAAGACATAATATGTGCGTTATTATTAAGTTCGTGTACAAACTTTAAATCTTCCCGTTCTAAAGGACGCAACTTTAATTCCTGACTCATTTCTATAACCTCCAAGTAAAATAACCTCTTCACTTAATTTCTCAATTTTTTTCGATTTCAAACGCCCTATTTACATTGTAAACTTTCAAGTAACTTGAAGGTCAAGATGAAAAAGTAGTGCAAACTTATGTCTGCACTACTACTCTTTTCTCAAATCTCTCATATTTGATATGTATAAAGCAATAACTAAAACAAGAATGGATCCTGCATATAATAACGTCTCCATCGGTTCCTCATGAGATACAATAATCAGTCGAATTAAAGCCGTAATCCCTATATAAATAAAATAGCGTAACGGAAAATGGTAGTTCGATTTAAAATACTTAATAATTAATGCGATGAACTCAAAGTATAAGAAGTAGACAATGATACTTTCAACTAATTTATAAGATGTATACTTCTTCGCCGAAAATATGTATTGAATAAACGTGATTGTCTCATTAATTAAAAAGATAGATAAAACAATGGACAATATAATTAGCGCTATATTTAATATCCACTGCAAAACACTAGCTATAACATGATCGATATTAAATGACTTCATTTTCTCTTTAGACTCTCCTTCATATAAGTACTTATTTATTATAGCAAAATTATCATTGGAAAGAAGTTAAATCATATATTCGTCCTTTGTTTTCCCCTGTGTAGGGGATATTCATTGTTTGGAGGAGTCTTTTAACCGCAGAGCTAGATTGCATATTAAGAAAGTCCCTCAATTTGCTATTAGTAGTTATCATGTCAATCAGAAGTGTGTAATCTTGTAAAGCACGTAAATGAGCATGTTTAGACGTACTATTACAGTTTGAGCAACGCCATCCCTGTTTTTCTTTTAACATTGCCATTGTAAAACATTCCTCACACTGTACTCCCCTGAGCAATTCCTCTTTTTTAATTTTATATTGTGCAAGAATATTTTGTCGCTGTGGAAAGTTCTCATTCATAATTTGATTTATAAGTCCTTTTGTATTACCAATTGCTTCTTCTTTATATTGATTTTCAATTTGTTTGATTCTATTAGGTAAATTTGCACCGTGGATAATTTTACTAGGAAGTATTTCATCTGAAGTTTTAATAATTGTACGAGGTGAACTAATTACAACGAGGGATTCAATCGAGATATTATATAAACCATGCAAACTCAGCCATTTTCTCAACTGCACCTCTTGCCGCTTCAGTTGTAAAATCGGATCTGGGAAACCTTCTTCCGAAGTACCATCTGCTATTCGAATGAGCTGATTAAACTTTGCATCAAAGATTAATGTACCAATAATATTTTTTATTTCAAGAAAAAGAAGAAAACGTGAGGAAACTATGAGGGTATCAATTTGGAAATAATGTTTCTGATCAAACAACCTAATATCATGTAAAATACTGTATTCTGTTTCAGATAAGAAACTAAGCGGATATTCAATCGCCTGCTCTCCTTTATAACCAGCCATAAATTTTGCTAGATTTTCAGCCACCATATTCCTTTTGGGATGATGGGTAGGCAATCTTCTAAGGAGAGCGTCTAACTGGAGCAAATATACGGGCATTTTCCTCTCTTTCACAATCATTTTTATTCCCCCTCCAAAATATATCAGCGATTTTTCAAATATATCGGCATAACTCCAAATATATCAGCGATTTTCGAAATATATCGACTTACCGACAAAAAACGACACACACATCAAAAGCCTATACACAGTATAGCATCACATCAAAAATCGCACTGTACTCATAATGTTAATCCCCCCATTTGATTATGGCATTTTCAAAATGAAAGAGTAACATTCACCGCATGTAAAATTCCTTTTTATAAATATGAAAAAATTTTAGGAATTAGTTTATCTTTTTTTAATGATTTATTTAGAGGGAGTTTATACTCGGCTATTAACATAATAAACGTAGTAACTACTTTCAGAAAGACAAACTATTACTATAATCGCAAACCGTACTACTTAAATTCATAAAATGAGGAGACGATACAAAATGAACAAAAAAACGAAAGCACTATCATCCATACTGCTCGGATTCACATTAGCATTAACAGGTTGCGCTGATACTAAAGCCGAAGAAAATCATAGTAAACAAAAACAAGAACAAACTGCTAAAGAGACAAAAAAGGAAAATAAGTTAACTAAAGGGCAAAAAATGGCTAACATTCTTAGCGAGACAAATTGGCAAGGTACAAGAGTGTATGACAAAGATAAGAATGACTTAACAAAAGAAAATGCAAACTTCATTGGTCTGGCAAAATATGATGCAAAGTCAGGAAGATATGAATTTTTTGATGCGAAGACAGGTTCAAGTCGTGGCGATAAAGGAACTTTCTTTGTCACAAATGATGGGAAGAAGAGAATATTAATTTCAGAATCAATGAAGTATCAAGCTGTTGTTGACATGACAAAGCTAAATAAAAATGTATTTACGTATAAACGAATGGGGAAAGATGCTAACGGTAAAGATGTAGAAGTTTTCGTTGAACATGTTCCATATAAAGAAAAAGAACTTTCTTTCACGGATCCGGACAAGCAATTGAACTCTACTACAGGCGATATCGTTAAAAACGTTGACGGAGATAAAATTTTAGGTGGAACCCTTTGGCATGGAACAAAGGTATTAGATGAGGCTGGTAATGATGTAACACAATTTAATTCGAATTTTATAAGTCTAGCAAAATTCGATGACAAGTCTAATAAATATGAGTTCTTCAATAGTGAAACAGGTCAAAGCCGCGGTGACTATGGCTACTTCGATGTTTTACATGAAAATAAAATAAGAGCTCATGTATCGATTGGTAATAACAAATATGGTGCCGCTCTTGAACTTACCGAACTGAATAATAATAAATTTACGTATAAAAGAACTGGTAAAGACCAAGCTGGTAAGGACATAACGATATTTGTTGAACATGAACCTTATAAAGGTGATGTTAAACCACAATTTAGTTTTTAATAAAGTTTGATTAAAAATCCTGTACTGAGCTGCAGGATTTTTCTTATTAAGCAAGAGGACGAAAAGAAAACAGATATACCAGACACAGAAATTAAATCTTATGAAGAAGTACAGAAAAGCTTATTTACCTGCAAAAACAAAAGAAAATTTAGGTGTAAAATAAATTTCTAAAAGTAAAAGGATCATCAATTAATTGATGATCCTTTTACTTTCCTTAGTGATAAAGTGTTAAATCATACTTCCTTCCTTTACTCTCACCGGTATATAGCACTTCCAATACTTGAAGTAACCTTTTCACGATTGAGCTTGATTGCACATTCAGAAGCTCTTCCAACTCACTATTATTAATCGCCTTTTCAATAAGACGTGTTTAATCTTGTAAAATACACTTATGTGCATAGTTAGAAACACTATTACAACTTGAACACTGCCATCCTTTTTTCACCTTAACCGATGAATGTTTTTTCGTGCATAATAAAAAAAATAAAAAATTCCTGTCACAAAACTCGTTATTCCGGGTTCTCTATAATACAGGCATCAAATGAGAGTGAGGTTTTAACTGACATGTTAAAAATAAAAAAGGAAGAAAGGCCTGTTTCGGATGTGACATTTGAAGATTTGTTTAAACAAAACTATGTTTACGTTGTGAAACAGATCGTATGGATTGTCAAAAATCAGACTATCGCTGAAGAATTAGCCCAAGAAGTATTTTTACAGCTATATCGCAACGATTGGAAGAGAATTGAACACTTACCTGGATGGCTAATAAAATCTTCTACTTATGTAGCGTATAAATATCTACGATCTGAAAAACGACATCAGGCGAGAGTAGATAAAACCATACAATATCATGAAGTACAGCATATTTCATCATTAGATGATGACTGGATTAGACAAGAAGAAATTACAAAGGTACAAATGGTACTCAGTAACATGGATGAACGGGATCGAACCATTTTATTAATGAGGTTTTCTGACTTTCAATATAAGGAAATTGCCGAAGTGCTTCAAATTGACATATCTTCTATTGGAACATTATTAGTCCGAGCCAAACAAAAGTTTCGTAAGATTTATAAACAGTTAGAGGAGGCGTAATAAATGAATTGTTATGATGTGGGATTTATTCAAGCATATATGGATGGGGAATTACCTTATGAGACAAGAAAAGAATTCACAAAACATTTAGATACGTGTAACGCATGCCAAGACTTATTACTAGAAATTAGTAAATTAAATCAATGGGAAAATGTCATGTTAGAGGAAGAAATAGTACATTCATCAAAGGAAATCAAAATTGATGTAGACCAAGCGTGGAAAGCATTTGAAAATCGCGCAAAATTAGAAGATGTTTCTTATATCAATCAAAAACCTGAACAGAAGAAGGGATTATTTACAAATATGAATAAAAAATCAAAACGTTTCATGTATATAGCAGTAGCGGTAGCAGGGCTTTTTTCAACAGCCATGATTCCACAAGTTCGAGTGGCAGCTACAGATGTTGCCTCTTATTTTTCCAATGCAATTTCAAATGATACGATTATTGATGAAGGAAGAGACGTTACAAAAGGGCAATTTATTCCTCTTGATGAAAAGATTACAGATCAAGGTGTTACAGTACATCTGAAAGAATTATATGTAGCGGATGCACGTATATCCGTTCATTACAAAATTGAAAAAGAAAATGGAAATGTAGTACCGTTTGAATTTGATACAACGGGGTTACAACTTGAAGATGACGGCAAAGTAAATGGTCAACAAGAAAAAAACCCAGAATATAAGGAAAATGGGTACTTCGGACAATTAGCATTTATTCAAGGAGCAAACGGTGGACCATTAGAACTAAAAGCATCCGGTGAAGAATTAAAGCATATAGGTATTCGTTTTAAGGATAGACCAGAAGGTGTCATTACATTTATCGAAGGTCCTGAAGGGAAAGATTCTTTCAAACAACCACTTACATTAGATGTAAATATAAGCAGGATTGGAAAATTATCTGGTTCTTGGAAAGGTCAAATTCAAATTGATCCTACCAAATTGAAAAAATAAAGTAAATTTAAATGAAAAAAAGAATAGAACGATGTATATCCAATACCATGCTTATATTCTTCCTTGTGTTACTTACATTTATTTCATACATGATTTCTACTCTATCATTTTTAATTTCATAAACATAAAAAGGTAGTATAGAAAGTAGCCGGTTCCTTAACATACAGGGAATCGGCTACTTTTTGTCCAAACGCACAATTTTCTTTTTTCGTATGGTGCCCCTACATGCAAAACTTACATAAAATCTAGATGAACTCCAAATAAACTCCAGATACTTGTTTTATGCTAAATGTAATCTTAAACAAGGAGGTAATGGAAAATGTTTAAAACATTATTAGCAGGAACACTTTTAAGTACAGGATTATTAGCGGGTGGTGCAGTAGATACAGAAGATATGAAAACGAACAAACTAGAATCGAATGAAAAAATAGAATGGAGACAAACAAATAAAAGTGAAAAAGAATCTGCAAAAAAGATGGACAAAGGTACAAAAATTGATCAAAATCAACCAATGTCAGTTACAACAAGTGTAGATGGAACAACAACTTCTTCGCCAATCCATAATTCACCTGAAGACGCAGTGCCAGCAATTCCTAACGAAGAAGTGAAATCTAACCATAATCAAACCTTTGAAATGCCTGAGGACACTAAATCAAAACCTGCACATGATTCTTCTAAATAAGCTATAAAATGAAATAGGATCATACCGTCAGATAAGTAATAATAGAATCCCTGTTGCATACAGCACAGGGGTTTTGATGTTAAAAAAGTTCCCTTCACTAGTCAAAAGCAAATAATGAAAAAAGAAAAATCAGATGTGAAATAATCAATAATTATTAAAAACAAATAAAAGGAGTATCTCTTATTTAATAAGAGATACTCCTTTTATTTTTGGAACCATGTCTTTCCCACAAGCAAAAAGAACCATAAACTTGCAGAAAGTTTATTTTAACTTCCCTATTGATAGGTTAACACGGTAATTCCCGTACTTTAATAATCGTCCTAGAAAGTTATCTAATTCTTCATTGGAAGCAAAATGTGTTTTTAATAAATAACATCCATCACCACTTATACGATGTACTTCAGAAATCCCTTCTTCTCCTTGAAAGAAATTCATAAACTCTTGATGATTAGCTGTTGTTACGAACAAAGTAACAAATGCAGTCACTACTTGTCCTAATTTGATTCGGTTTATTGCGATTGTATATTGTTCAATAATTCCTAAATCCTCTAATCTCCGAATTCGATTTCCTACAGCCTGCCCCGTCATATGTATTTTCTGACCAAGTTCTTTCCATTGTATTCTTGAGTTTTCTCCTAATAATTTTAGTATCTCAAAATCCGTTTGATCAATGATATAAACCAATCCTTTCACCGTGAAAGTAGAAAGCCAGAAAGTGTTTCGCCAGCTTATTCTGCTTATCGATACAATTCACTATACTTAGTTTATCCTCTTACATCACATTATTTATCAGTTATATTCACCTATAACATAGAGGACGCAACAAAAAAATACATCTAGATTTAAAGGAGGTTACAAATATGTTATTACAAGAAATCCTATCGTTCAATGAACAATTTGTAGAAAATGAGGAATACGCTCCTTGTGAAGCGACAAAAATGCCTAAAAAACGTATGGTTGTTGTTTCTTGCATGGATGCTCGTTTAATTGAGCTACTTCCAAAAGCTTTAGATATACACGATGGTGATGCAAAAGTTATCAGAAATGCAGGTGGTAAAATTGCTTCTGCTTTCGATAGTGTTATGCAAAGTGTTGTAGCATCAGTATATGATCTAAATGCAGATGAAATCTATCTTATCGGACACCATAGATGTGGTGCAAGCCAAACTAATCCAAAAGGAACACTTCAAAAAATATTAGATCGCGGAGTAGCTTCACCAGAAATTTTATCAGCAATTGAATATGCTGGTGTTGACCTTGAAAAATGGTTATTTGGATTCGATGATGTCTGCGATTCAACTCAAGCTAATGTTGATTTAGTAAGAAATCATCCACTTATTCCAAAAGATGTTCCTGTACATGGTTTAGTTATTGATCCTCACACAGGTAAATTAGATTTAGTAGTTGATGGATATAAAACATTACATGGTATGAAAAATTAATTATTACTTAAATGAAGGGAAGTTATTAAATATGAATAGACAAGAAGCTACGCAAAAAATTATGGAAGCAAAAATCACAAAAGGTTTAACATGGGAAGAAATTTCAAAAGTAAGTGAAAACTCTGAGACTTGGGTTGTAACAGCATTATTAGGACAAGCTACAATGACACGTCCGGAAGCAGAAAAAATTGGTAAACTATTAGAATTAGATGAAGAAGTAGTTCAGGCATTAACAGTAGTTCCACTTCGAGGTCAAGTAATGCAAATGCCTCCTACTGACCCAATCTTATATCGATTATATGAAATGATGTTACAATACGCACCAACTCTTAGAGAATTAATCTTAGAAAAAGCTGGCGAAGGTGTAATGAGTGCAATTAACTTCAATCTAGGTGTGGATACACAAGAAGATCCAAAAGGTGGCGATCCTCGTATCGTTATTACACTTAACGGGAAATTCTTACCGTTCCGTACATGGTAATTAATCAAAAATCTATCTATATAATTAAAATGATTTTATAGATTTACAAAATCCATCCTTTTTAATCTAACTGTATAGAAAGGGTGGATTTTTACTATGAGATTCTTTTTCGGCAAAGGGGACTAATATGAATAAAAAATACTTTAATACGAGCTTTAGTATTCTACAGTGGTTTGTGTTTTTATTAGCAAATGCAATTGCATTGCCTATAATTATTGGTGGCATATTCTATTTATCAATAGAAGATATCTCAACATTAATGCAGCGAACTTTTTTAGTCGTGGGAGTAAGTTCATTTATACAAGCATGGTTTGGGCATCGCTATCCCATAGCGGATGGTCCAGCCGGTTCATGGGTAAGTATATTTGTCATACTGGGACAAGTAGCTATGCATCAGGGCCAAAGCGCAAAAGGCGTGTTGCAACTTTTAGAAGGCGGGTTAATTATTACAGGTATATTACTCTTCGTTCTTGGTATAACAGGGCTTGTTCATCGAATTCTACGTTTATTTACACCTTTGGTTACAGGAACTTTTCTTTTAATATTATCTCTTCAGCTTAGTGGTGTGTTACTAAAAGGAATGATGGGATTACAAGGAGCTGTAACTCATCCTGATTATACAACGGCTACTATTGCGCTCTTTGTTTTTGCCCTTATTACTTTCTTATCAATTAAAGGGAAAGGATGGATGAAAAGTTACGCTGTGTTACTTGGAATTTCATGTGGTTGGCTTTTGTATGCTGTATTAGGAAAATCATCTCATATGCCTTCACACACACCGTTAGTTAAGTTACCAGAGCTATTTTCTTGGGGCACACCTAGATTCGATATTGGAATGGCTCTAACTGCAACTTTATTTACATTTCTTTTAGTTGCAAATACGATTGCTGCTGTTTCAGCTGTAAAACAAGTGGCTCCGTTATCTAAAGAACATGAAAAGCAAACACTGAACCGTGGTGTGTGGGCAGGAGGTATATCACATATTATCTCGTCGTTGTTCTCTACAATTGGAATTGTACCATTACCTGCATCAGCAGGATTTATTCAACTAACAGGACAAAGAAAAATGAAGTCGTTCCTTATAGCAAGTCTTATATTAGCAGGAATTTCTTTTATTCCCTCAATTGTAAGCTTTATATCCTTGCTACCAGGTCCTATTGCTAATGCTGCACTTTTAGCAACATTTGTCCAAGTAATAGGAATTTCATTTCAATCAATTTTACGTGAAGAATTAAATCAACGCCGATTAACTATATTAGGAATTTCATTATTAATCAGTTTGGGAATAATGTTTCTTCCAGAAAGTGCATTTAGCGGAATTCCTTCTTCCTTACAATATGTTTTAAGTAATGGATTGCTTGTGGGTACCATGCTTGTCATTCTATTGGAACAGTTTTGGAAAGAGTAAAACTTGTGACTAAGTAAAAAAACGCCCTGCTTACAGGGCGCCTTTTTATACCTAATGACTAATACTAGCAGTTGGGTATAATGTTGTTCCTCCAATTGAAACTTTTATTTCATTTGTTAATGGAACATTTTGTTCATTAATAATTGTTCTCCACCATTCCCATGCAAGACCAGTACATTCTCTTGCTACGATTTTTATATTTTTTGAATTTGGTGGAAGAGGGATAACTGTAGAGTAATGAGCCGTTTTGTCTTTGCCGCTACCATCCCATGTTTTATGTGTTAGTACTTCTTTACCATTTTGATCAAATGTGAATTCATCCCAAGATACATCAAATTGCGCAACGTAAGCACCGTAATGATCCAGTGTCATTTTAGCACTTGAATATTCTGTAGTTGTCGTTTCGATATAATCTGTATTGTTATGAACAGCAGCAGTTGCATTATCTTTTAAAAAAGTACTTGTATATGAAATTGGGTATGCTGGATTTTTAAGACTTAATTCAGCATTATCTTTAATGATATTTCGGATTTCATTGAAATCTTTAGTAACAACCTTGTTATGCTCTTTCGCATCTCCGCCTAATACTACAGCGGTAAAGGTACTTTCTTCAAAAATATCTTTGTACTGTCCACTCGTTTCGACGCTGTTATTCTTAAGTAAGGCTTTAAAGGCAGCTTGTACATCTTTGCTCTTAGATGTTGTTTCTAATTTTACATAAGCAGTTCTACCATAAGCTACATTTGAGACCATAACAGGTGGAGCCGAATTACTTACACCTTTACGAGTTAACTCACCAAAAGTAACACTATTATCAAAAAGATCGGATGGATTGTTAGGTAGTTCAGCACTTACGGTATAAAATATTTGCTTATATGCCGCTACCATCACTTTTTTCTCTCCATTTGCAACCGCATTAAAATCAATGTTTAGACTGTTATCAAGATATTTGGCGTTAACGTTAAGGGCACTTGCGATTTGTGATTTACTATAAACCATAGATTCTGTATACTGCATTCTTGCGGGTAACGTATGTGTTTTAGAATACTTTTCATTCCAAGTAGATACTAGATCATCTACTGCTCCAGCCACATTACCATATGTCGGATTTTGGACAGTAATTGTATTTTCTTTTCTCATGCCAGGTAAGTCTATACTAATATTCAAAGGCTTTCTCTTAGCCACTAATAAACTAGGTTGATTGTCTGCAAAAGCTTTATTTGCAAGTTGTACCGCTCCTGGATACGTACGATTCACCACAGAATCAATAATCGAAATATCGACTGGTGAAGTTGTAAGTGATTTTTTCTCGCGTTCCACTACTACAAATTTACCATTTGAATTGATACTTTCTTTTGGAACAAAACTCTCTACCTTATCACCATTTACAGCTAAAACCTCTTGATTATTATATTTAAGATTTGCTATACCAGTATCAATGCCACTAGCATTTTTGGTTACATCAGTTGCATTACCTACTTGTGTTTCTGCGAAGGAAATAGATGAATAATTAATAGTGCATAGACTAACTAATAAACATGTAAGGAACTTTCTTCTTTTAGTGTTTTTCTTAATATTCAGAAAAATCACCCCGTTCTTTTTTTAGTAAGATATGATAATGATTGATAAATGATAGCTAACTAATAAACCTACATAAATGCTTTTAAAAGTTCTTGAATTAACGGGATTACGCCACCTACAAATTTCAAAACTGCCATTGCGATTTCCATATTATTTCCTCCCTTTTTATTGCTACGAAAATGTGATTTATCTTTATGCCCTCATTATAGTGACCCCTTACACTTTTATCAATACACTCTTATATGCAATATTACATACAAAAAAACAAGCTGAATTCTTATAAAAAGTTATACAGAGATAAATTTTTCGTTTGGTAAATACTTGAAAAGGCGAAGTGTTCCTTTGCATTTTATGAGCAATTTACAAGTTTATTGTTGGAAGCATCGCAGGACTAGAAGTAATGAGATACCTGTAGGACTGTTACGAGCATCCAGAAACATTAAGAGTCCTCATGGGCAATCGCATAAAAAAAGCTGCTGCCTATAAAATACAGACAGCAACTTCAACTAGAGTAGCTGGCATGATTTACGCAAGCTACAGTATTTTTTTGACATAGTCATTTTTCACATTTTGTAACTAATAAACAGCGATTGGCCCATAAGGACCATTGATAATTTCTATTTTTGTTTCAAAAATATCAGTCAAAATTTTTGGATCCATAACCTCTTCTACTGTTCCAAAAGCAGCAATTTGTCCATCTTTCATAGCACAAATTTTATCAGAATATTTAGCTGCAAAATTTATGTCATGCATAACAGTCAAAATTGTTCTTCCGAATTCATTAGCTGCACGTCTCAAATGCTCCATCATTTGAACAGAACGAGCAACATCAAGGTTGTTCAGAGGCTCGTCCAACAGCACATATTCAGTCTCTTGGCACAATACCATCGCTACATATGCCCTTTGTCTTTGACCACCAGAAAGCTCATCTAAATATCTATTCTCTAAATTAGTTAAATCTAGGAAGTCGATATATTTAGAAATGATAACCTCATCTTCTTTAGTTAATCTTCCCTTTGAATAAGGAAAGCGCCCAAATCCAACTAATTGTCTAACAGTAAGCCTAGTTACAAAATGATTTTCTTGTCGCAATATAGTCAAAACTTTTGCTAAGTCTTTTGATTTGGATTCAGAAACATCCATATTCGCTACCTGAATTTGACCTTCATCCATATCTAAAAGTCTGCCAATCATCAAAAGTGTCGTTGACTTTCCAGCGCCATTTGGTCCAATTAAAGAAGTAAAGCCTGCTTTTGGTATTTCAATATCCAAAGGTCCTATTTTTACCTTATCAGTATAGAACTTTTTAACATTATCAATTTTTATCATAAAGCCCTCTTCCTTAAAACTATAGTTAAGAATATGATTCCACCAAATAATTCAATAATAACTGAAACCACACCTTGAGCATGGAATACATGATACATTAAAAAGTATGCACTCGTCATTATTAAAAATCCGATTGCAAAAGCCATTGGAAAAATATATCTATGATCATAAGTTGACGCCGCCTGATAACTCAAAGTTGCTACTAAAAAGCCGTAGAAAGTAAGTGGCCCAATTAGAGCTGTTGAAATGGACATCAAAATAGCAACTAATACAAGCGTATAAATTACACTAGGTTGATATTTAACTCCAAAAGAAGTAGCAACATCCTTTCCTAGTGACAAAACATTCAAATTCTTAGAATGAGCAAAAATTAATACTGCTACAATTATGATCATAGGAATTACAATAGGAAAATATGCAGGATCTGCATGATTAACAGAACCAAATAATCTCGCTTGTAAAATATCAAATTCTGAAGGCGCAAGTAGTTTCCTCATGAAAGTTGACACAGAATTTAGCCCGGTACCAATAATAATTCCAACTAAAAGCATAAGTTGTAAATTCCCGTATTTACCGGAAAGTAACCATCCATAAAGTATCAAACTCATAAAGACCATAACAACGACTTGAAATAAAAATGATCCAATTCCATTAAAATTTATCAATGCACTAGCACCAAAGAAGAATATTGTACTCGTTTGAATTGCTGAATAAAGTGATTCGAAACCTAAAAGCGAAGGAGTAATAATCTTATTATTCGTAATAGATTGGAAAGCAACTGTCGACAAACTATGGCAAACTGCAGCAATAATCATTGCAACAATAGCTACTATCCTTCTCTTAACAACTGGGATAAAAGAAGGTGAATCTATCGGAACTGGATTGTTATAAACTAAAAGTCCATATGAAGAAAGAAGGCCTAAAGCAATCAATGTTATCAGTAAAATCCAATAACGTCTTGCTTCCTTCTTAGAACGAAAAGCACTAGCTGATCTATTTTCATTATGAAGGCTAGAATCGATTTCGACATTTTCTTTATTTTTATATTCTAATGTGATCATCGTAGCCTCCTTGGTTTTCTTTGCCTCAATAAAATAGTAATAAACACGACTGCTCCCACTGTTGCAAGTATTAAAGAAACAGGTACTTCAAAAGGCTTTATAATTGTTCGAGAAATGATGTCACAGGCAGTTATTGTCCCCATTCCGATCACACACACCCAAGGTAAATTACTCCTAAGATCATCACCTCTAAACATTGAAACAATATTTGGAACAATTAATCCCAAAAAAGGTAAGTGTCCAATAACAGCTGCAACAATTCCAACTGCAACAGAGATAAGGCCAGTCCCAAAAAGAACAATTCTATTGTAATTAACTCCAAGGCTTGTTGCGACATCTTCTCCTAGTCCAGCTAAAGTCAATCTATTAGCATACATAAAAATAAGCAAAGTAATGATAACAATCAGCCATAAATATTCATATCTTCCTACCTGAATGTTAGCAAATGAACCTACAAACCAAGTTTCAATACTTTGTGTCATTTGGAAAAGGAGTCCCAAAAAAGTAGACACTGCAGAAATAACTGCTCCAAGCATCAATCCAATAATCGGGACAATTAAAGACGAACGAAGTTTAACTCTTCTTAAAAATAGAAAGAAAATCATAGTTCCTATAAAAGAAAAAATGATTGCACCAGTCATTCTTTGCACTAAAGTCGGGGCAGGAAATAATAAATATACAAAAAGCAGGCCTAAGCCTGACCATTCAATAGTCCCCGTTGTAGTAGGTTCAACAAAACGATTTTGTGTAATGAGTTGCATTACGAGCCCTGCCATCGCCATTGCAGCTCCAGTAAGCATTAATGCAACTGTTCTCGGAACACGAGTTATGAAAAACATCTCCATTCCGTCCTCTTGTCCACGTATATCATAAACTCCAGTAAACAGTGATATAATCCCTAAAATTATAACAACTATAATCGCTATTATAAAAGATTTTGTCCATAATTTATTGTGATTATAAAACTGGGGTTGAGAAATATTCTCAACCCTAGAAATTATATTTTTTGACACTGTTTCGTACTCCTTTACACTACTTAGCTAAAGTTTTTGCAAGATTTTCAAACAAATCTATATAAGTCTGAATTGATTCATTTGTGTAAGTATCTTCTGGTGCATAAACAACTTGTTTTTTAGAAACAGCAGTTGTGTTTTGAAGAGCTGGTGATTTAGAAATAACATCCTTAGCAGGTGTTGAAGTAGCTGCATCAGATGTTGCAGCATCACGATCTAATACGAAAAGCCAATCAGGATTTGTTTGTGCAATAGCTTCAACAGAAACGTCATCACCTTTATGACCTGCAGTAGAATTTGAAACTTCTAGTGCTGGAACCCAACCGAAAATTTCATACATTGGTCCCCAAACACGACCAGAATGTGGAGCAGCAAAACCAATATTCCCACCAGTAACGATAACACTCATAACTTTATCTTTTCCATTATAAGCAGATTTTGCAGTTTCAATAGATTTATCAAAATCAGCTACTAATTGTTTAGCTTCTTTATCTTTATCAAAGATTTTTCCTAAAGTAATTGTAGAATTTTTAAGTCCATCTACTAAATTTTTCCCAGGCGTAGTAGATTTCTCAGAAACATCAAAATTAAGATCAATAACAGCTGCATTTGGCACTAATTTTTTGATTTCTTCGTAATGACCAGCAAATCTTTGACCAACGATTACAAGTTCAGGGTTTGCAGCTGCTATAATTTCAAGATTTGGTTCACGGTGATTTCCAATATTTTGAACTTTTTCATCCTTTACATATGCTGAATCTGCAGGCATTACATCCTTTGGAGCTGCCGCTAATTTAATTCCCCAATCAGCTAAAGTTTCAAAAGTTCTATTATCTAAAGCAACTACATTCTTTGGATTTACAGGGACTTTAACAGTTCCATGGGCATCAGTGATTTCAACCGTCTTCGGCTTATCACTACTATTACCTTTATTAGCTTTCGAAGTTTCTTTACCTGAATCTGAGCAAGCTACTAACATTAAAGTGAAGATTGCTAGAATACTCACTAATTTTAAAAGCATAGATTTTTTCATACGTATACTCCTTATAATGTAATTTAGTTCGAAAATGATAAAGTCCATAGATTGAATTAAATAGTAACTTTTATTCACCCAAATCGCTATTGATAATCATTTTCATTTGAACATCCTGTTAATTAGTATAGTCATTAATTCTGTGAAAATCTTGTGAATGGTGTGAGTTAATAAAATTAAACATAAATTAGATACAGTCTCATCTAATGCGCAACAGAATCATCCCCCACACGTACTAATCAATAGATTGGGCACCTTATAAACCATGATTTCTACTGCAAAAAAAATGCCCATTAATAGCTAATTTTTTCATAATCCATTGCCTGATAGAAATATTCTTTTTATAGTTTCCGTCTTTTAATATTTCTCAGAAACTATTTGATTATCAAATTTAATACAAAAAAACGAGTAAAACTGAAAGAAACAGTTTTACTCGTTTTTTCTATTATGACAAACTACACTTTCCCTATCAACTTATTTTTATCATTCAATCATTGAATAGCCCCTGCCATGTATCGTTTCAATATATCTATCTTTCTTCTCGCACTTTAACTTTTTTCTTACATACCCAATATATAAGTCCACTACATTGGGATTGACTACTACGTTATATCCCCAAACCTGGTTCAAAAGCATTTCACGGCTCAATATTGTATTTTTATTCTTGATCAAAAATACAAGTAAATCGTACTCGCGCTTAGTAAGCGTCAGATTTTTACCACCTTTTTTTACAATATTGCTAGATGCATCAACAAATAGATCTTTAAACTGAAAAAAGTTTATCTCATTTTGCTGAATACAGTCACTTCTTCTTAAAATAGCTTGAACCCTTGCTACTAATTCTTCTTTCACAAATGGTTTTCTTATATAATCATCTGCTCCTGCTTGTAACCCTGCTATACAATCCTTGCTAGAAATATTGTCGGTCACAATAATGATCGGTGTCGTTTTAACAAGTCGTATTTGTCTACAAATTTCTGGTCCCGATATACTTAATGAATCCCAATCCAATATGATAATATCCCAATCTTGTTCATATATTATATTTAAACCCTGGTTTTCATTGTGAAGTTTTAAAATGAAAGAGCCTTCTTGCGTTAGACCGCTTACGATTTTCTTCGCTAAAGACCGTTCATTTTTAATTACTAACACCTGCCTCACCGATGGTTCACCTCTACTTCAATATAACTTAGTTAGATAAAAAATTATCCCAAAAAATAATTTAAGATTTATAAGTATTAAACTCCTAAAAAAAGTAATTATAACAGCTTATTAGGAGAACTCTATATAATCTTACAATAGATATGGGTAAAAACACAAAATATATGAAGATTTAAATAAATATTATTTAATCATTAAGGGGCAGCTATAGTATCTACCTGCATATCATCAATAACTATTTCTTCATTTTCTGTCTCAGGGGTACCGCCCCATCCCCATCAACTTAAGCATTTTATAAAACCACAAAATAAAAAAAGGTAGTCTTTCTATTTTTCCACTTATAAATACTTGTGTAGAAGTGATTTTGTTGTTTATTTAGATAAGATTGTGATTTTTAAGTGATAACATACAAGATGCATTTAGAATGGAATCGAAAGAACCGAAGACTTAGAGGAACCATAACTTTGCCACAAACAAAAAGAACCATAACCTCGCCAACCTGGCAAAGTTATGGTTCATATCATACAAAATAAAAAAACCACCAAATATGTATTGGTGGAGACGGTGGGAGTCGAACCCACGTCCAAAAATATCGGCACTTAAGCTTCTACGAGTGTAGTCGATATATTAGCATTTCGCGAACTCTTCGGCCTATCGACAGGCTTCCAAGTTGCTAGTCTGATTGTTCTCTTCCTTCGCCCTCAGACGGCGAACTCCGGCGTAGTCCACTTAGTTTGAGTCCCTTACCCTACCACATGGACGATGGAGGGAGGAACCTTTAGTGCAATTAAGCAGCTAAAGAAAGATTGTTTTGTTTGCCAATTATAGGCTTTGACGTTTTAACGAGGCCGATCCCCTCGACTCGCAACCTAAGCTCGAACTATCCCTGTCGAATCCGTAACGTCCCCATGATAAAAATGGAGCATACGAAGAAAATATCGTGATAGCTACTAAGAGCTGTTTTTCAATGTGCAACAACCTTACATAAGTTATTATATCATACGCGCGCCGTTTTACAAATGTAAATATCTGTATTACATCTTTTGGCGATCACGGAACACGCGTGCAATCTCACGTTTAGCTTCTTTCTCTTTTAAATCGTGACGTTTATCATATTGCTTCTTACCTTTTGCTAAACCAAGTGCCATCTTTGCAAATCCATTTTTCAAATAGATTCTAAGTGGAACTAATGCGTAACCTGTTTCTTTTGCAGCTCCCGCTAGTTTATCAATTTCTTTTTTATGAAGAAGTAATTTTCTCGTGCGAAGCGGATCATGGTTGAAACGATTCCCTTGTTCGTACGTATTAATATGCATATTATGAACCCATACTTCACCATTATGTATACGTGCAAACGCATCTTTCAAGTTCACGCGACCAGCGCGAATCGACTTAATTTCCGTTCCTTGAAGGACAAGCCCTGCTTCGTATGTTTCTTCGATGAAATAATCATGAAATGCTTTTTTATTTTGTGCAATAACCTTACCTGTACCTTTTGGCATATAACGTCCCTCCTCTATTTTTACTATTGTAACAAATGTAAACAAAAAGCGAAAGTGGCTCGCTTAGAATGTGAGGTGGATGGAGCTTCTGACCTTGAGGTGCTCTTTGCCTCCTGGGAAGAAGCGAAGCCGCCGAACATTCTAGCCACTGTAGCTGGATTCCTACAAAAAGCGAAAGTGGCTCGCTCAGAATCTTTGGACATTGGAACTCCCGACAGAGAAGCGCTTTTTGCTTCGTTCGAGGGAGTGAAATGGCCAATAGATTCTAGCCACTGTAGCTAGATTCCATAAAAAGCGAAAGTGGCTCGCTCTCAAGCCACCAGCAAAAAAGAAAAAGGCCCCGCTTTTCATCAAAGCGAAGCCACCCTTTTCTTACTTACGCTTTTTCTTTTTCTTCTTGAATCCTGGTACATTTTCGAAGAATCCTTTTTTCTTCTTGCCATTACCATCTTTTTTCCCTGGCTGACTAGCGGATGCTGGCCCTGATGCGGATGCGGATCCTCTTCCTTTGCCTTTTCCTTTGCCGTCACGGTCAAATTTTCTACCCGTGCCACGTTCGCCACCGCGCTCATTACTACGCTCGCTACGTCCACCGCGTTTCTTTCTACCTGTTCTTGGCTGTTCAATCACGACTGGACGATCTTTGAACTTACGACGAGGTGTGCCTTTCATACCAACGATTTCAAAGTCGATTGCGCGCTCGTCTTTATTTACGTTAATAACGCGAATTGTAATTTCGTCACCGATGCGGAATACGTTACCTGTACGTTCTCCGATCATTGCGAAATGCTTCTCGTCGTAACGGTAGTAATCATCCGTTAAGTAACTAACGTGTACAAGACCTTCAATTGTATTTGGAAGCTCTACGAATAAACCGAAGTTTGTTACAGAGCTAATCATACCGTCATACTCTTCACCGATCTTATCGACCATATACTCTGCTTTTTTCATTTCGTCTGTTTCACGCTCTGCTTCAACAGCACGACGTTCCATATTAGAAGAGTGCTCTGCAATCTCGGGTAAGTTTTCACGCCATTTTGCCTGTGTTTCACTATCAACTTTACCGTTAATGATATATTCACGAATTAATCGATGAACAATCGTATCTGGGTAACGACGGATCGGCGATGTGAAATGCGTATAGAACTCAGTTGATAAACCGAAATGTCCTAAGCTATCCGAATCGTAACGTGCTTGCTTCATAGAACGAAGCATAACCGTTGAAATTACTACTTCTTCAGGCTGTCCTTGAACCATTTCAAGAATTTGTTGTAGCGCACGAGGATGTACTTCATTCGCACGTCCTTTTACCGCATATCCAAAGTTCGTTACAAACTCGAAGAAACGCTCTAACTTATCTTCTTTCGGATCTTCATGGACACGGTACATGAATGGTACGTTCATCCAGTGGAAATGCTCTGCTACTGTTTCGTTCGCAACAAGCATAAATTCTTCAATTAACTTTTCTGATACAGAACGATCACGCATGACAACATCAGTCGGTTTTCCTTCTTCATCTACTAATACTTTTGCTTCTTTAAAGTCAAAGTCGATTGCACCACGGCGCATACGCTTTTCACGTAAAATTTGTGCCAATTGACCCATCTCTTTAAACATTGGTACTAACGGTTCATAGCGCTTGATTAACTCTTCGTCCTCATCTTCTAAAATGCTTCTTACGTCAGCATATGTCATACGCTCTGTCGTTTTAATCACACTTTGGAAAATCTCGTGTTTGACAACATCACCTAAGTTGTTGATTTCCATTTCACAAGACAGTGTCAGACGGTCTACTTTCGGATTTAATGAACAAATACCGTTAGATAGACGATGTGGAATCATTGGAATTACACGATCAACAAGATATACACTCGTCGCTCTTTCCGCTGCTTCAACATCAATTGGAGAACCTTCTTCAACGTAATGACTTACATCCGCAATATGAACACCAAGCTTGTAATTACCGTTCTCAAGCTTCGTTACTGTAACAGCATCATCTAAATCTTTCGCGTCTGCACCATCAATCGTTACAATCATTTGGTCACGTAAATCACGGCGATCTTTTAAGTCTTCTTCTGAAATCGTTTCTGGTACACTGTTTGCGTGCTCCATCACTTCTTCAGGGAACGCTAAAGGTAAATGATGTTTATGGATGACAGATAAAATATCTACTCCTGGATCATTTTTATGACCTAGAATTTGAATAACTTCACCTTCCGCACTTAAACGATTCTCTGGATAGCTCGTAATTTTAACAACAACTTTATGGCCTTCTACAGCACCCATTGATGCGCTTTTCAAGATGAAAATATCACTTGTCCAACGCTTATTATCAGGTATAACAAACCCAAAGTTCTTTGATTCTGTATATGTACCAACTAGTTCTTTCGTTCCACGCTCTAAAATACGAACAATTGAGCCTTCTTGACGTGATCCACTTGATTGCGAGCTAACACGTGCTAATACTGTATCACCATGAAGTGCGCCATTTAATTCTGTAGGTGGGATGAAAAGATCATCATCGCCCGTTTTCTTCTCTTCTGGAACGACGAAAGCAAAGCCACGTGCGTGTCCAATTAACTTACCGCGTACTAAATTCATTTTTTCTGGAAGACCGTAGCGGTTGCTACGTGTACGAACAACAAGCCCCTTCTCTTCCATCATTACAAGTGCCTTTACAAAATCTTTAAAGCCTTCAGAACCTTCAATTCCAAATGCCGCTTCTAACTCTTGTATTGTTAACGGTTTATACGCTTCTTCTCTCATAAATAATAACAACTTATCAATATGTTCTTGTATGATTTCTTCCAAGCAGAAATACCTCCTTTAAACCCTTATATTATTTAGTGTATCCGAAAGATGGGGGATGTATAAAGCGAAACTTTAATCATCTCCCAATGATTTTTTACAGTTTTCATAAAATGAAACTTTAATCAGTAAAGGGTTATCCATCTCCACTGATTATTAGCCCACAACCATCGGGATAAAAAATTCCCTTATGAAAAAAAGAGGCAACTAGACCTTACCAATCTAGTTGCTCCAAGAAGTTATATACATCCTCATGTAGCACATCACGTTCTTTATCAAGTGTAATGACATGCGTAGAGTCTTCATACCATTTAATGTCTTTTAACGTAGATTCTACACCGTTATAAATAATGTTAGCACTATCTGTATTAATCATTTCATCATGACGTGCTTGCACAACGAATGTTGGTGCATAAATCATATCAACATTATTGCGTACGTCACGAATCAACTCTTGTAATGCTTTTAATGTATTCATCGGTGTCTGTTTAAATTCAAACATTTCCTGCTCAATTCGCTCAGGTGATTTTTGTTCACGCTTTTTATATTCGCGAGCATATGCCAATATACCTTGGTACATAATTTCTTCACTTTTAATGTACATCGGTGCACACATTGGTACAACACCTAAAATCGGTAATGTATAAGCAAGTTTTAATGAGAATACTCCACCTAATGATAATCCAACCGCAGCTATTTTCTCGTAACCTTGATCTTTTAAATGCTGGTAGGCATTCATTACATCTTCCCACCAGTCTTCAGGACCTGTATGAACAAGCTGCTCTGGTGGTACGCCGTGTCCTTTATAAATTGGCGCATGACAAGTATAGCCTTTCTTCTCTAAGAAACGCCCTAGCATGCGTACGTCAGCTGAGTTCCCTGTGAATCCATGTAATAATAAAACAGCGCGGTCTCCACCTTCAAATGTAAATGGTTTTGGAGATGCTAATTTCATCATGTACTTCTCCTCTTTCTCTTCTGTAATCTAGTCGTATTCTTTCTATTCTTAGTGTACCATATTTATAATTCTATAATCTAATTAGAAACTTTTTTTGAATAACAAATAAAAAAAGAAGAACCATTAGCATAACCGGCTAACGCTTCTTCTTTTAATTTTATAAGTTTAAGTACGTAACAGCAATTGTTAATACGAAGAATAATACAGCTAAAACAACTGTAATACGGTTTAATACCGCTTCAATTCCACGTGCTTTTTGCTTACCAAATAATTGCTCTGCACCGCCTGAAATTGCACCTGAAAGGCCTGAGCTATTACTAGACTGCATAAGTACCATAACAATCATTAAAATCGATACAATAATAAGTAAAACGGATAATAACGTATGCACTTGGCGTACCTCCTACAAAGATTCAGTTATTTCAACTGTAGCATAAATCCTATAGAAAAGCGAGAGCTATAGGGTCGCTCTCGCTTTTCTTCTATTACATAAACATCATTGCAAATAATGGTCCGAGCAAACATGTCAAAATTGCTGTTAATGTCATTGTTACCGATCCAATAACACCTTCATGCTCATTATTTTTCATCGCTCTCATAACACCCATAATATGAGATGCACATCCAAAGCCAATCCCTTTACCAACTGAGTTTGTAACGCGGCTCCATTTTAATAAAATTGGTCCTGTAATCGTTCCAGTAATCCCTGCGATAACGACGAAGGCCGCTGTTAAGGAAGGGACACCGCCCACTTGTTCAGATACACTCATCGCAACTGGCATTGTCACTGACTTTGGTAAAGAAGATAAAATTAAACTTTTATCTGTTCCCATAAGCGTGGCGATAGCGAAATCACTTGCAATCGCTACTGTTGTACCTACCAATACACCACCAGCAATTGGTACAACATATTTTTGCAGAACATGGCGTTGTTTATAAAGCGGAATTGCAAATGCTACAACACCTGGTCCAAGTAGCTTCGCAATCCAGCCACCACCGCTTTCCATGTAATTTTGATATGGTATATCAAGCACTATAAATAAGAAAGCCATTAATCCTGTCGCTACAAGCATTGGAATGGTGAATGGTGTTGGAAATAATTTATAGATTTTTTTAGATAATTGATATAATAGCACCGTAAAAAGAACCCAACCGATTCCGATTAATATTTGGCTCATTGTGTCTCTTTTTCCTTTCTATTCGCAAGATATTGTCCTGTATGTCCTGCGACAATAATAATTAAAAACGTACTCGCTATAACTGTAATGAAAAGAGAAATTCCTTTACTCATAAAAAAAGCACCGTAATTCATTAGGCCAAGCGTTGGCGGAATTAATAAAAACGGCATAATAGCAACTAGTGTTTCTGCCCCTAAATCAAACCATTTCACTGGAAGTACTTTTAGGCTAAGTAAAACAAGTAAGAAAAACATCCCAATCAAACTTCCTGGAATCGGAATATTCAATATTTCTTGCACCCAATTTCCAACCATATAAAACACGTAAAGAGCAGCAATTTGGACAAGAATCTTTGTAAATTTCATGTTCATCATCCCTCATGTTTATACGACCTTCTGTTAATATCTTTATCATAGTATAAATTGTAAAAAGCTGCAATTTATCAAATCAACAGCAAAATTCCATCATATTATACGCTTACACCCTTGATATGACTGCATTTCCGAACTTAAATTACGTCAAAAACATTGACCTAATTTATAAAGTTTATATTTTCTGAATTTTAATGGTTACTATTTCAATAAAACAAAACTTCACTCCATTTTTGCTCAGCTATTTGTGAGCAGTAAGACTCCACCTCAAAATCCGCCTGTAAAGCAAAGAAGTTAGATGGGAGGCTTCTGTCGGAAAACAAAAAAACAGACCGTGATTTCTCACGGTCTGTCGTTATTTTCTGCAATTATCGTTTGATATTGTAGAAAGATTTTAAACCATCGTAAACAGCGATTTCGCCTAGTTCGTCTTCGATGCGTAATAATTGGTTGTACTTAGCAATACGGTCAGTACGGCTCATAGAACCAGTTTTGATTTGGCCAGCGTTAGTTGCAACTGCGATGTCAGCGATTGTAGCATCTTCAGTTTCACCAGAACGGTGAGATACAACTGCTGTGTAACCAGCACGTTTAGCCATTTCGATTGCTTCGAAAGTCTCAGTTAAAGTACCGATTTGGTTAACTTTAATTAAGATTGAGTTAGAGATACCTTTTTCGATACCTTCAGCAAGTTTTTGAGTGTTAGTTACGAATAAATCGTCACCAACTAATTGTACTTTATCACCGATACGCTCAGTTAATAATTTGTGACCATCCCAGTCGTTTTCGTCTAAACCATCTTCAATAGAGATGATTGGGAAGTCTTTGCAAAGCTCTTCGTAGAAATCAACCATTTCTGCAGAAGTTAAGCCAGTACGGCCTTCGCCTGCAAGGTCATATTTACCAGTTTCTTTGTTGTAGAACTCAGAAGAAGCAACGTCCATTCCTAAGAATACGTTCTCGCCAGCTTTGTAACCAGCTTTTTCGATAGCTTCGATGATTACTTCTAATGCTTCACGGTTAGAACCAAGGTTTGGAGCGAATCCACCTTCGTCACCTACTGCAGTGTTAAGACCTTTGTCATGTAATACAGCTTTAAGTGCATGGAATACTTCAGCACCCATACGGATTGATTCTTTGAATGTTGGAGCACCAACTGGTAAGATCATGAACTCTTGGAAATCAACGTTGTTATCAGCGTGAGAACCACCGTTGATGATGTTCATCATTGGAGTTGGTAATTGTTTTGCATTGAATCCACCAAGGTAACGGTATAATGGAAGACCTACGAAGTCAGCTGCTGCGTGAGCTACTGCCATAGATACACCAAGGATAGCGTTAGCCCCTAGTTTACCTTTGTTTGGAGTGCCATCTAATTCGATCATAGCACGGTCGATACCAGCTTGGTCAGTTACGTCGAAACCAACGATTTCTGGAGCGATTGCTTCGTTAACGTTGTTTACTGCGTTCATAACACCTTTTCCAAGGTAACGAGATTTGTCACCGTCACGTAATTCTACTGCTTCGTGCTCACCAGTAGATGCACCACTTGGTACGATAGCGCGTCCGAAAGCGCCGCTTTCTGTGTAAACTTCTACTTCTACAGTTGGGTTACCACGAGAGTCAAGGACTTCGCGAGCATAAACATCAATAATTGTTGACATAATAAATTCTCTCCTTTTTATATAAGCAAATTATTTAATAATCGTTTTACCTGTCATTTCTTTCGGTTGTTCCACATTTAAAAGTGTAAGCATTGTTGGAGCGATATCTCCTAAAATACCACCTTCACGAAGCTCTACATCATTTTTTGTAACGATGAAAGGAACCGGGTTAGTTGTATGAGCTGTCATTGGTCCACCATCAGCAGTTAACTCCTGATCAGCATTACCATGGTCAGCAGTAATAAGTGCTACACCATCTTTTGCAAGAATCGCTTCTACAACTTTTCCTAAACATTCGTCAGTTGCTTCTACTGCTTTAATTGTTGGTTCCATCATCCCAGAATGGCCAACCATATCACAGTTTGCAAAGTTAAGAATGATAACATCATGTTTATCATTTTCAATTTCATTTACTAAAGCGTCCGTTACTTCGTAAATGCTCATTTCAGGTTTCAAGTCATACGTTGCAACCTTCGGTGAGTTAATTAAGATACGCTCTTCTCCTGGGAATTCAGCCTCACGACCACCGCTAAAGAAGAATGTAACGTGCGGATACTTTTCAGTTTCCGCGATGCGAAGTTGCTTTAATCCCGCTTGCGCAACAACTTCACCTAATGTGTTATCAAGGTTCATTGGCTTGAATGCCACGTAACCATCTACAGTTTCACTGAAATGTGTCATACAAACGAATTCAGGAATGTGAGGTACTTTTTCACCACGATCGAACTCACGGAAGTCTTCGTTTGTAAATACACGAGCAATTTGAATTGCACGGTCTGGACGGAAGTTATAGAAGATAACTGCATCATCATTATTGATTGTTGCAACTGGCGTGTCATCTTCGTTAACAATTACAGACGGCAATACGAATTCATCGTAGATACCATTTGCATAAGAGTCTTCTACACACTCTTCTGCTGATTTATAAGTAGGTCCTTCACCATTCACCATAGCACGGTAACATTTTTCTACGCGATCCCAACGCTTGTCACGGTCCATGGAGTAATAACGACCAGAGATAGTCGCGAATTGTCCTACACCTGTTTCTTTAATTACTTCATTTGTTGCATCGATATAACCTTTTGCTGTTTGTGGTCCAACATCGCGGCCATCTAAGAATGCATGGATATAAACTTTCTCCACGCCTTCTTTTGCTGCTAAGCGAAGAAGAGCAAACATATGGTTCATGTGACTGTGCACACCACCATCAGAAAGTAAACCGAATAAATGAAGAGCAGTACCTTTTTCTTTTACGCTTTTAATTGCATTTTGGAAAGTTTCATTCTGATCGAACTCACCTTCACGAATTGCAACGTTTACGCGTGTTAAGCTTTGATATACGATGCGGCCTGCACCGATATTTAAGTGACCAACCTCAGAGTTACCCATTTGACCTTCTGGAAGACCTACTTCCTCACCACAAGCTGTAAGCGTTGTGTGAGGGAATTTGTTCCAGTAACCATCAAAATTAGGTTTCTTAGCTTGCGCTACAGCATTCCCGTAAGTTTCTTCACGTAGTCCGAAACCATCAAGAATGATTAAAGCTGTTGGCTTTCTCATTTTACCGCCCCCAGAAGACCTAAGAACGAAGCAGGCTCTAAGCTAGCACCGCCAACTAAAGCGCCGTCGATGTCAGATTGTGCCATATACTCTTTAATGTTTTCTGGTTTTACGCTACCGCCGTATTGAATACGAACAGCTTCTGCAGCTTCTGGAGAAACAGCTTCTGCAACAACTTTACGGATGTGCGCACATACTTCATTTGCATCTGCAGAAGAAGAAGATTTGCCTGTACCGATAGCCCAGATTGGCTCATAAGCGATAACAGTTGCTTTAACTTGCTCTTCTGTTAAACCTGCAAGTGCTTTTGTCACTTGACCTGCTACTAGATCAAATGTTTTTCCGCTTTCGCGCTCTTCTAAAGTCTCACCACAACATACGATTGGTGTTAAACCATGTTCAAATGCTGCAAGAGTCTTTTTGTTTACTGACTCGTCTGTTTCAGCAAACATTTCACGACGCTCAGAGTGGCCAAGTACTACATAGCCTACTTTTAAGTCGCTAAGTGCTACTGGGCTAATTTCGCCAGTGAATGCACCATTTTTTTCGAAGTGCATGTTTTGTGCACCTACTTGTAAGTCAGTTCCTTCAGCCTTAGCTACTAAGCGCTCTAAGAATAGAGCTGGAGAGCAAACTACTGCATCAACAGCTGAAGCTGCTGGGATTTGACCTTTAACTTCCTCTACGAAGCTAACTGCTTCAGATAGAGTTTTATTCATTTTCCAGTTACCTGCGATAATTGGTTTACGCATGCTTTACACCGTCCTTTTTCTTTGGCTGCTACTTATTTGTCGTTAAGACAAACTACACCTGGAAGCTCTTTGCCTTCCATGAATTCTAATGACGCACCGCCGCCAGTAGAAATGTGGCTCATTTTATCAGCCATACCGAATTTTTCAACAGCTGCTGCAGAGTCACCACCGCCGATAACAGAGTATGTATCTTCTGCATCTGCTAATGCTTGTCCTACTGCTTTTGTACCTTCTGCGAATGGAGTCATTTCGAATACACCCATTGGTCCATTCCATACAACAAGCTTAGAATTTTTAATTACATCTGCATAAATTTCACGTGTTTTAGGACCGATGTCCACGCCTTCCCAAGTAGAAGGGATAGAGTCGATACCTACGATTTGAGTTGTTGCAGTTTCAGAGAATTCCTCTGTGATTACAACATCAACTGGCATGTAGAAGTTTACGCCTTTTTCTTTTGCAAGTTGCATAAATTCTTTAGCTAGTTCGATCTTGTCGTCTTCACATAGAGATAGACCAATTTCATGACCTAAAGCTTTAACAAATGTGTAAGCAAGTCCGCCACCGATGATTAAGTTATCTACTTTGTCTAATAGATGACGAATTACACCGATTTTATCTTTTACTTTCGCACCACCGATGATAGCTGTGAATGGACGTTCTGGGTTAGAAAGTGCTTTACCTAATACATCTAACTCTTTTTCCATTAATAGACCAGATACTGCTGGTAGGTAGTCTGCGATTCCTGCTGTAGAAGCGTGAGCACGGTGAGCTGCACCGAATGCATCATTTACGAAGATATCAGCAAGAGCTGCAAATTCTTTCGCAAGTTCTGCATCGTTCTTTTCTTCGCCCGCATAGAAACGTACGTTTTCAAGAACTAATACGTCGCCTTCGTTCATTGCTGCAACCATTTCTTGTGCAACTGGTCCGAATGCTTCGTCCGCTTTTTTAACATCTTTACCAAGAAGCTCACCTAAACGTGCAGCTACTGGAGTAAGACGTAATTCTTCTACTGCTTGACCTTTTGGACGGCCTAAATGACTTGCTAAAATTACTTTCGCACCTTGCTCTACTAAATATTGAATTGTAGGAAGAGCTGCACGGATACGAGTTTCATCTGTAATTTTGCCTTCTTTCATAGGTACGTTGAAATCAACGCGGCAAAATACACGCTTACCTTTTAAATCTACGTCACGAATTGATTTTTTGTTCATTGGATTTCCCTCCGACTACTAGTTAGGATTGACAAAACCCATTCAAAAGCTTAACACATTTGCTTCTAAAACGAAAGAAGAGAGAGAGGGAACAAACCCTCTCCCTCGTTTTGTCATTGATTGCTTATATACTTAAGAATTAAAGACCTTTAGAAGTCATGTATGCTGCTAAGTCTACTACGCGGTTAGAGTAACCAGTTTCGTTATCGTACCAAGAAAGTACTTTAACCATGTTACCTTCCATTACCATTGTAGATAATGCATCGATTGTAGAAGAAGCTGTACATCCGTTATAGTCGATAGATACTAATGGCTCTTCGCTGTATCCAAGGATACCTTTTAATTCGCCTTCAGCTGCTGCTTTGAATGCTGCGTTTACATCTTCAACTGTTACTTCTTTGTCAAGTTCAACAACTAAGTCAACAAGAGAAACGTTAGCAGTTGGAACACGTACAGCGCCACCGTTTAATTTACCTTTAAGTTCTGGTAATACTAATGCTACAGCTTTAGCAGCACCAGTAGATGTTGGGATCATGTTTTCAGCTGCTGCACGAGCACGACGTAAATCTTTGTGTGGTAAGTCTAAGATTTGTTGGTCGTTAGTGTAAGAGTGAATTGTTGTCATCATTCCGCGTTTTACGCCGAATTTTTCGTTTAATACTTTAGCGAATGGAGCTAGACAGTTTGTAGTACAAGAAGCGTTAGATACTACGTTGTGGTTAGCTGCATCGTATTGTTCGTGGTTAACACCCATAACTACAGTGATATCTTCGTCAGAAGCTGGAGCTGAGATGATAACTTTCTTAACTGATCCACCTAAGTGTTTCTCAGCGTCTGATTTTTTAGTGAAACGGCCAGTAGATTCTACTACTACTTCTACTCCGTAGTCGCTCCATGGTAATTGAGCTGGGTCACGCTCAGCGATAACTTTAATTTCTTTACCGTTAACAACGATGCTGTTTTCGTTAGCAGATACTTCTGCATTTAAAGTTCCGTGAACTGTGTCATATTTTAAAAGGTGAGCTAATGTTTTAGCATCTGTTAAGTCGTTGATTGCTACTACTTCTACCTCAGAGTTGTTAAGAGCTGCGCGGAATACGTTACGTCCGATACGTCCAAATCCATTAATACCAATTTTAGTCATTTGAATTTCCTCCTTGGGGGATTATATTTAAAGGGTAATACCCTTTGTTAACTGTTTTGCTGCACCTTCATCTGTAATTAGAATTGAAGTGTGCCCTTGCTTTATTACAGCCTGTATTGCCTTTGCCTTTGAAGAACCTCCAGCGACCGCAACAACGTGAGATACATTTTGTAAATCTTCAAGTTGCATACCAACCGTTCTTACTTTATGAACAACATTTCCTTGTTCATTAAAGTAGTAACCGAAAGCTTCGCCAACTGCTTCGCTTGCCTGAATCTTTAACCAATCTGCTTCTGAAGTATTTCTGCGACGTGCCATTGTTAACGCATCACCAATTCCATGAATGACGATATTGGAAGATCGAATCAACTCAAGAACTTCTTTCACGGAGGGCTCTGTTACAATGGACGCATATGCTTCGCTACTAACGTGATCTGGAACATACAATAAGCGATAATTACTCATCGTATTTTGTGCCATTTTGGCGCAAATAGTATTGGCTTCTAACTCAACACCTTCTCCAATTCCACCACGTGCTGGGACAAATAGCATATGTAAATCTTTGCAATCAAGTTGCATCATGTCCGCAGCAGCAGCTAGCGTAGTTCCTCCAGCCACAGCAACGATATTATTCACTGTCAGACGGTCTTTTATACAAGTCACACAAGCACGGCCCATCTCCAGTTTGACCCAAGGTGATTCATCACTATCACCAGGGACAACGAAAACTTCATCCAAGTCTAATGTTTCCTTAAGTTGTTTTTCTAAAACCTTTAACCCGGAAATTTCTTTCATAAAGTCTTCCAAAGCAAGAACTAAAGCTGTTCCTTCTTCTGTCAAAGTCATTCCAGAAGAAGCGACGTGAACTAAGTTTTGTTCTTTCAAAACTTGAACTTCACTTCGCAATACTCGTTCTGTCATACCGAGACTTGCTGATAAGTTCCTTCTTCCAATCGGCTGCATGAGCCTAATGTATTGAAGAACTTGCATTCTCGTTTGCATAACAGGTAGCAGATCAGGTAATAATTTTTTTGTGTTCTGAATCCATGAGCGCATATCTTTTCTCCTCACTACATTGGTTCATTTTCCCTTGTGGTCACTTTGTGTCCCGTAGTGACATTTTATGTCCCACATAGGTTAAAAAAATAATCCCTGCTACGTGTATTATTGTAACAGGAGATAGAAACTTATTCAACTCTTAACTGCATTCTTTATATAGTTTATTATGACACCTTTGTGAATGTTACCATATTCCACCTGTTTCCCGCCTATTTCTACAACCGGAATCATTAAATGATATTTCTCCAAAAGGTCATTATCTTCATATATATCTATTTCCTCGATTTGAAAAGAATATTCACATTGTACTTCCTGTAAAACTTGTTTCGCCTGCACGCAAAGACCACAATCTTTTTTTGTATATAGTACAACTTTCATCTTCTTCACCTATCCAATTGTTTTTCTTAGAGACGAAGCTGGAATATGCATCTGTTCTCTATATTTAGCAACTGTTCTTCGAGAAATAACGATTTCATGCTCTTCTTCTAATAATTTTGAAATCTTTTGATCTGAAAGTGGCTTCTTCTTATTCTCCGCTTCAACAAGTGTTTGAATAAATTGTTTTACACGCTTTGTAGAAACTGCTTCATCTTCAGTAGTCGACACGGCATTGCTAAAAAACGATTTCATCTCAAACAAACCGTGTGGTGTTTGCACATATTTATTTCGCGTTGCACGACTAATTGTAGATTCATGCACACTTAGCTCTTCCGCCACCTCTTTTAAAGCAAGCGGCTTTAAATACGCTGGACCTTCCCAGAAGAAATCACGTTGTTTTTCCATAATAATGGTCATCACTTGCAGAAGCGTTTGTTTTCTCTGTTTCAAACTGCGCATAATCCACTGCACATGCTGATACTTTTCTGATACGTAAGATGCTACTTCACTCTCACTATTATTAAGAAGCGCACTATACTCAGAATGAATTTCAATTCTTGGCATATTTCTCTCATTCATCTGTAAAACAAGACGATCACCATCTTTTTTCACTGCCATATCAGGCACAATATAAAGTGGTTTATCAGAAGAAAACGCAAGACCTGGCTTTGGCTGCAATGATGTTATACAATTTACCGCATCCTGCAATTCTTCATTGCTACACTTCAACACTTGAACAAGCTTTCGCCAATCTTTCTTCACGAAATAAGCGAAATGATCTTCTATAACCTCTTCTGCCAATCCATTCCGTCTTTGTAAGCGCTTCAATTGCAAAGTTAGACATTCCTGAATATTACGCGCTCCTACCCCTGCTGGCTCAAGTGATTGGACAAGCTCTACAGAACGGTCGACTACATAAATCGGTGCGGAAAGAAGATTTGCTAACTCTTCATTCGTTTCTTGTAAATACCCATTTCCATCCATGTTCATAATAATGAAAGAAGCTACTTTTCGCTCTTCTTCCTCTATTTTATAATACTGTATTTGATTTAATAAATGTTGCTGAATCGTTGTAGAATCCACACTGTAGATTTCCATCTGATTCTCGACTTGTTTGCTGGTACTTTTACTTGTGTTAGAGCTCTTTTTCTTCTCCCTCTCAAAACCACCTAACTCAATAAGGGGATTCTCTAACGATTGCTCATACAAAAACTCCGATAATTCTTGTACATTATACTGGAGCATTGTAATCGCTTGCCTTAACTCTTGTGTCATTGCCAAACGTAAGCTTTGTTCTTGTAAAAGACTTGCCTTCAAACTAATCTCCCCCTTGTTTCTATTGTACAATAAGTTTGGTAAAAGGAGAATGCTATCACAGACACCCATTCCAAAATATTATTAATTTATATGTATTAATGAGATTTACAACTTACAACCGAAATTTGAATAATATTGAAAGAAAATAATAACGCACAAAAATTATTACCACATACTAATAGTAAATCTTATAACCAGATATAACAAGAGAGAAATAAAAAAAGGTCCTAACTTACAAATGTAAGTTAGGACCTTTTTACGCGCCCAGAGGGATTCGAACCCCCGGCAGACGTGGTACCGGAAACCACCGCTCTATCCGACTGAGCTATGGGCGCATGATTATAAAATATACTTCATTTTCTCTCCATAATAATAGCAATAAAAACCATTTAAATCAATAAAAACTCTTTGATAGCACATTGTATATACGCTATTTTCCGCATAAAAATGCCCCCTAACTTCTACATTTAGGAGGCATTTCTTAACGGTTTTATTTATCTAGTTTCTCTTTAATCTCTTTTGGAATTTCATCCGGCTGTACTTCTTGGTATGTTTCAATATATTCACCTTTCGTTTTAACCTTAACATACGCTCCCTCTCTAAGCCCACGAGGCGCATAAAACTTAACGTCTCTTCCTTCACCTGAAGCATAATAACCAGTAAGTTTATAGTCTCCAGCTACCTCTCCAACTGTAGATAGTCGGCCAGATTCTTTCGCTTTTACATATACAAAGTCTTCTTTCACAAGCGGATTATATCTATCAGTCACCTCATTATGAGAAAAGCTTGCCACACCAATAACTAATATAAAAAGTCCAATTAAACCTAATAATAATTTATTCATTTTTCTCTCCTTCAAATGTCCTTTTAACTTGCTTTACTTTCTTTATTCTAGGAGAAAAAGTTTTTTTCCACTATCGCTTTCCCTTACATGTTCATTACAAAATTGTAATCTAAACATGTAGCACACCTAAATTTTCCAATCATAAATTCACCCCAACTCACAAATTATAATCTTTGAATTGATATTCCAAAGGGGGCTTCATTCAATGACTGTAATTACAAAACTAAAGCAAACTGTTTCTGGATTAAAAAGTGCACAAGCTAGCTTAGAGGGATTCGCTCTTGATACGGATAACCAACAAGCTAAGCAACTTTTCCAAACAGCTGCGCAACAAACACAAACAATTATCGATTCTTTAAACCCACGTGTTGAAGAAGTCCAGCAAGAAGAACCACAATACACACAGCAATAACCGAAAGTACCATTTCATCTAATGGTACACAATTTGAGAAAAAGGATGATATGCAATCATCCTTTTTCTCTCACATTACATAATGCAATAGAAATGGAATGATTATAATGCGAAAACTCGGAATCATAACCGCGTTATTTATGCTCCTATTCGGTTCACTTACCGGATGTGATAATAGCCCGTTAGATAAAAAGGTAAAGAAAGAAGAAGCAAAACGAACGAAAGAAGAAAAGGGCCCAAAGTTAACAAAAATGAGTACAGAATCCTTTAATCAATCTATATCGCAAGAAGCTAAGAAAAAAGCTCTCGCTATGGATGGAATTATAGAAGCTACCGCAGTTAATACAAATTTAGATCTTTACATAGCTATCAAACCTGAACATCACGAAAGGTTTGGTTTAAAACCGTTACGAAGTAAATTAAAAAAGAAGCTAAGTGATGAAAATCCTACTTTCGATATTCGTGTAAGTACAGACAAAAAGATTTTTATGCTCATAGAAGAACTTGAAAACAAAATCAAGAAAAAGAAAGTAAGCAAGGATGGCATCAAAAAACAATTGAAACTCATCCAATCAGAAATGGGATCTAATATTTAAGCTTTCTAAAAGAGAAGGAAGGATTCAAATGTCTAGTAAAGATAAAAATTTAACACCTGTACAACAAGAATATAAAAAATTTGAACAACAGCGCGAACCGAAGCGACCCGTTTTAAAAAATTGTATAAAAGCTTTTTTCGTCGGGGGATTAATTTGTTTAATAGGCCAACTGATTTCCACCTTTTATATTACTTATTTCGATTTCACTGAAAGATCTGCTGGAAATCCTACCGTTGCAACTCTTATTTTTATCTCCATGCTACTGACGGGATTTGGCGTCTACGATCGCCTTGGGCAATTCGCTGGTGCTGGTACTGCGGTGCCCGTTACTGGATTTGGTAACTCTGTTATTGCCGCATGTATTGAACACCGTACAGAAGGATTCGTTCTCGGCGTTGGTGGTAACATGTTTAAACTAGCAGGATCGGTCATCTTATTTGGCGTATTTTCCGCTTTCGTCATCGCACTTATTAAAACGATTCTCTTTCAATGGGGAGGGCTGTAAATGTTACAAGGACACCGAACATGGGTATTCGAAAACAAACCAGTTATCATCTCAACAGGTGTAGTCGGCGGCCCATTTGAAGCAAATGGAAAAATCCCTGAAGATTTCGATACCCTGCATGAAGATTTATGGCTCGGACAAGACTCCTATGAAAAAGCACATAAAATTTTGTTTGAAGAGGCTTGTAGCCGCGCTACAGAAAAAGCCAAACTTAGGAAAGATGATATTCAATTTGTCCTCGCTGGAGACTTAATTAATCAAATAACTCCAACAAGCTTTGCATGCCGCACACTTGGCACACCTTATCTCGGATTATTTGGTGCTTGTTCTACTTCTATGGAAGGTTTAGCGCTCGGTGCAAGTATTGTAAATGCAAAAGGCGCAAAATATTTATTAACTGGAGCTTCAAGCCATAACGCTGCCGTGGAAAAACAATTTCGTTATCCAACTGAATACGGGGGACAAAAACCTCCTACCGCCCAGTGGACAGTGACTGGAGCAGGAGCCGCTATTTTGAGCGATACTGGACATGGCCCAAGGGTTACATCTGCAACGATTGGGCGAGTTGTTGATATGGGATTAACTGATCCATTTAATATGGGAGGCGCAATGGCTCCAGCTGCTGTCGATACAATTGAAGCTCATTTAAGAGAAAGAAATCTCGATGCATCTCACTACGATTTAATCGTAACAGGCGACCTCGGACATGTTGGACGCGAAATTGCTTATGACTTACTACATAAACATGGGACAAAAGTAAAGAGCGAGCAATTTCAAGATTGCGGAATCATCATTTATAGAGAAGGTCAACCTGTAATAGCCGGCGGAAGTGGCCCAGGCTGTTCAGCAACAGTCGTGTACGGACATTTATTAAATAGAATGAAAAAAGGAGAATTCAAAAAGATACTAGTTGTTGCGACAGGTGCTTTACTATCTCCCCTTACATTCCAACAAGAAGAAACAATTCCATGTATCGCTCATGCTGTATCGATCGAATTTGGAGGTGCAACACAATGATTTTTTTCTGGGCTTTCGTCATTGGCGGACTCATATGTGTAATCGGACAACTTATGTTTGATGTCGGCAAGCTAACACCAGCTCATACAATGGCAACACTCGTTGTTGCCGGAGCTATATTAGATGGATTCAATTTGTATGAACCATTAATTGATTTCGCTGGAGCTGGGGCAACAGTACCCATTACAAGTTTCGGTAACGCCCTCGTTCACGGCGCTATGGAAGAAGCTGCAAAACACGGAATTGTTGGCGTTATTACCGGTATGTTTAAAGTAACAAGTGCTGGTGTTTCTGCTGCTATCATTTTCGGATTCATCGGAGCATTACTATTTAAACCGAAAGGATAAGAGGTGTCTGCATGACTGTTATCGCTAGCGTAAAAACTTGCCTTGCCAGTGTAAGAGGGGCTCAAGCAAGTTTAAGCTCCCTTTCATTAAATTCACAAGACGAAGAATCAAAACGCGTATTTCATGAATGTATGTTAGAAATGGACAGCGTCATCGCTGATTTACAGGATAGAGTTTCAGTATTAGAACGTGAAGAACCTCAATATAAAGGGTTTTAAGTAAACTGGAGGAATGACTATGTCTCACCTGCCCGAATGGACACTCGTTATTCTCCGCTCTGTATTCATATTAATCATTTTATTCGCTATTACGAAATGGTTAGGGAAAAGACAAATCTCTCAGCTCTCCTTTTTTGAATACATAGCCGGAATGACAATCGGTGACATCGCTGCCCAAGTATCTACAGGGCTCGATTCAAAATTTTTCCACGGCGTCTTTGCGATACTCATTTTCGCTGTGGTTCCTTTTTTCACAGGAATCCTCTCCTTAAAGAACAAAACAGCCCGGGATTTTTTTGAAGGGAAATCTACCGTATTAATAAAAGATGGAAAGATACTCGAAGATAACTTAAAGAAAGAAAAATATACAAGTGACGAATTATTAGAACTTCTCCGCGGAAAAGATGCGTTCAGCGTAGCTGATGTTGAATTTGCAGTATTAGAACCGAGCGGAGAATTAAATGTATTACTGAAGAAAGATCGCCAACCACTTACAGCAAAAGATATCGGTTTAAAAGTGCCGAACGAAAAAGAACCACAAACTGTTATTATGGATGGCAATGTCTTAGATGAACCTCTATCCTCTAGTGGACATAACCGCGCTTGGTTACATGCTGAACTAGAAAAACTCGGTGTTGTTATTGAAAATGTCTTTCTCGGTCAAGTTGATTCATACGGACAACTTACTATCGACATTTATAATGACAAACTCCAAATGCCTTCTCCTCAAAATAAACCTTTGTTATTGGCATCTTTAAAAAAATGTCATGCTGATCTTGAACTATTTTCTTTGGAAACAAAATCGAAATCAGCAAGTGACATGTATAGTAAAAACGCGAAACAAGTCGAAACAATTTTAAATAAAGTAACCTATCTTTTAAAAGAATAAATACCGAAAGAACGCTTCAGTAAAAAGGCGTTCTTTTACCTTTTCTACACCTTTAATCACGTTTAAATTTATGTAAATCGGTTATGATGTTGAAGATACATAAGCAGGGAATTCCAAAAACATAGCGAATAAATCATGATACAACTACATATTTTTTTGATTTAAAGTGGTTTCGTTTGACCTTTATTGACCATAATTGTATTATAAACTAAGAAAGCTTTCAAAGGAGGAAATAACAGATGAATTTAATTCCTACAGTAATTGAACAAACAAATCGTGGAGAACGCGCTTACGATATTTACTCTCGACTATTAAAAGACCGCATCATTATGCTTGGTAGCGCAATTGATGACAACGTAGCAAACTCAATCGTTTCCCAGCTTTTATTCTTGGAATCTCAAGATCCAGAAAAAGATATTCACATCTACATCAACAGCCCTGGTGGTTCTATCACAGCAGGTATGGCAATTTACGATACAATGCAGTTTATTAAACCACAAGTATCAACAATCTGTATCGGTATGGCTGCATCTATGGGTGCATTCTTACTTGCAGCAGGTGAAAAAGGAAAACGTTATGCACTTCCAAACAGTGAAGTAATGATTCACCAACCACTTGGTGGTGCACAAGGTCAAGCGACTGAAATCGAAATCGCTGCAAAACGCATCCTATTCTTACGTGAAAAATTAAACCAAATTCTTGCTGACCGTACAGGTCAACCACTTGAAGTTCTACAACGCGACACAGACCGCGACAACTTCATGACAGCAGAAAGAGCTCTAGAATACGGCTTAATCGATAAGATCTTTACAAATCGTTAATAGATTTAAAGCGGAAGCGGCTCGTTCAGCTCTGACTGGCTAAGGTTCTTTCGCATAAAAGGCGCTTTTTGCCTTCTTATGCGGAAGGTTCTTAGACACGAAGAGCTAGCCGCTGAAGCTAGATACACTAAAAGCGGAAGCGGCTCGTTCAGAATCGCAGGGCGATGGAGCCCCTGATTCCGAGGCGCTTTTTGCCTCGAATAAAGGGGCGAAACGACCGGAGATTCTAGCTGCTGAAGCTAGATATACTAAAAGCGGAAGCGCCCTATTACAGGGCGCTTTTTTATCATGTACTCCCGCGCACATACCCCGTCTAGTATTTACCGAGATATATCAGCGATTTTTCAATTATATCGAACACAACTCAAATTATATCGGCGTTTCTTTAAATATATCGACGTTTCGACACAACATATCGACTTACCGACAATTCCCGACAAGTACGAACCACCAACATACCCCCACTTTTTGTTAGCTCGCACCAATCAGAATGCCCGCAAGTAACAAAACAAAAAAACTATCGCACATTCGCGATAGCCTTTTATTGTACATATGCAGCTAATGCTTCTAAAGCTTCCTCTGCATCTGAACCTTCTGTTGTAATTGTAATCATGCTACCAGTTCCGATTGCTAAGCTCATAATCCCCATTATGCTCTTTGCATTAACTGTCTTTCCATCTTTCTCGATGAAAATATCAGAATGAAAACGATTTGCCTCTTGCACAAACAACGCAGCCGGACGTGCTTGTAAGCCGTTTTTTAATGAAACTTTAACCAGTTTTTGAACCACAGCTCCATTTCCCCTTTAACCTCTTATTTTTTTGCTACTGTTTCCCCCGCGCGTAATTTCTCTGCAATTTCATCGATTTTACGCAAACGATGATTAATACCCGATTTACTAATTTTCCCCCCGGATACCATCTCACCTAACTCTTTCAATGTTACATCTTGATAATCTCTTCGTAGTTGCGCAATTTCTCGTAGTTTATCTGGCAAAATATCAAGTCCAACCGTCTCATCAATATAGCGGATGTTCTCGATCTGCCTTAGCGCTGCACCAATTGTTTTATTTAAATTAGCTGTTTCACAGTTAACTAAACGATTTACTGAATTACGCATATCGCGAACAATTCGAATATCTTCAAATCTTAAAAGTGCATTATGAGCACCTATAATATTTAAAAACTCTGTAATTTTCTCAGCTTCTTTCAAATACGTAATGTACCCTTTTCTTCTTTCCAACGTCTTACTATTTAAATCAAATCCGTTCATCAGTTCACATATAGCATCATTATGTTCCTTATATAACGAAAAGATCTCTAAATGATAAGATGATGTTTCTGGGTTATTTACTGAACCACCTGCTAAAAATGCACCGCGTAAATACGATCGTTTACAACATTTCTTCTCGATTAATTCCTGCGATATATTTCGAATAAACGAAAAGTCATCTCGAACAATATGAAGATCTGCTAATATTTCGCGAGACTTCTCAACAAGCCGCACGATATATACATTATTTTTCTTCAATCGCATTTTTTTACGCACAAGTAATTCTACCGTCACATCATATCCTTTTTTCAAAAGCGTATAAATCCTTCTTGCGATTGCTGCATTTTCCGTTTGAATATCGATAGATAAGCGACGGTTTGAAAAAGAAAGCGATCCGTTCATTCGAAGCAACGCCGATAATTCAGCTTTCTCACAGCATTCCTTCATCTCAAGATTGGTCAGCTCTTTCTTGGTTTCCGATGCAAATGACACAGTCAACACCTCCTTATACGATTATTTTGGAACAAAAATCTTGTCCTATATGAATGAGGAGCGTTACCTCAAACGAGGCAACGCACATTTATAGCAGTGAATATAAAATCGAAGCTAACTTTAATGTATCATGTCTTACAACACGCTCATCATACTTCGCTAATTGATCTTGAATGATTTCGATATTATTTGCAGCAAAACGATCTGTATCCACTACAACTGGTCCCGACATTTCTTCCTCATATAACTTACGTAATTCACAAGGAATATCACGATTATTTACAATTGCAGTGTCGATAAATGGTTTACCTAAATGATCATGTAACGCCTGCACATGATCGAACGCAGTATACCCCATCGTTTCACCCGCTTGCGTCATAACATTACACACATATACCTTCTTCGCTTTTGCAGCAAGAACAGCGTCCCCAATTTTATTAACAACTAAATTCGGTAATATACTCGTGTACAGACTTCCTGGACCGAAAACAAGTAAATCAGCCCGTTTAATTTCCATCAACGTTTCATATAGCGGTTCTACATCTTCTGGAGTTAAAAAGACACGATTAATCTTCTTCCCGAAATAAGGGATCTTTGATTCACCTGTTACAATCTCCCCATCTTCTAACTCTGCATGAAGTACCGCACTTTGATTCGCTGCTGGCAATACACGTCCTCTGACATTTAATACTTTACTTGTCTCCGTAATCGCGTGGTAAAAGTCTCCTGTAATCGAAGTCATACCTGCCAATAATAAATTTCCTAACGCATGACCTTTCAGTCCGTCTCCAGTTGTAAAACGGTGCTGGAATAAAGCTTCCACTAATGGTTCTACATCCGATAACGCAACAAGTACGTTACGAATATCACCTGGGGGTGGAATTTCTAGCTCATCACGTAGTCTACCTGAACTGCCTCCATCATCGGCTACTGTTACAACTGCCGTAATATCAACAGGATATTGTTTTAATCCTCTTAATAAAACAGAAAGTCCAGTTCCTCCTCCCATGATGACAATTTTAGGTTTTCTCTCTATTTTCATCCCTTAATGGCCCTTTCTCTTCTCCACATCACGATGAGATACATGAACGCTATACTCTGGTTTCAAATGTTTCCCAAGGTACTCTGTAAGCGTAACAGAACGATGTTGTCCCCCTGTACATCCAATCGCAATTACAAGTTGACTCTTACCTTCTCTTTTATAATGAGGCAGCATGAAAGTAATAAGATCCGTCAATTTCTCTAAAAACTTATGTGTCTCATTAAATTTCAGCACATACGACGAAACTTCTTCATCCAGTCCTGTTAATGGCTTCATATGTGGAATGTAGTATGGATTTGGTAAAAAACGAACATCAAATACTAAATCAGCATCAATTGGAATTCCGTACTTAAATCCAAATGACATAACATTTACACGGAACGCTTGCTCAGTTTCTGTTGAGAATATGTGAACAATTTTTTCTCTTAATTCTTTCGGTTTCAAATCTGATGTATCAAGCACAATATTCGCTCGCGCCTTCATATCAGTTAATAAACCGCGCTCAGCTTCAATCCCCTTTAACGGCAAGCCAGTTGGCGCAAGTGGATGCGAACGTCTCGTTTCTTTATAACGAGTTACAAGCGTGCTATCTTTCGCATCTAAAAATAAAATATGAGGGATAATCCATGTGCGTTCTGATAAATCATCAAGTGCTCCCCATAAATACTCAAAAAACTCTCGGCCACGTAAATCAATACCGAGTGCCACTTTATTCATTTTACCTTTTGAATCCGCCATAAGTTCAATAAACTTCGGCAATAACATTGGTGGTAAATTATCTACACAAAAATATCCTAAATCTTCAAAACTTTGTAACGCTACCGTTTTTCCAGCTCCAGACATCCCTGTAATAATTACCATTTTTATATCATTATTCTCTGTCATCGTATCCTCTCCTTGCAGGTTTAACTCGGATCTAATCGATATGAAAGCAACTCAAAATCTGGGGTATATACAAATGTACCGTAGATTATACCATTCCCTTTAATTAAATAATCAATAATGTGATAATCTCCTGGTGCCATTGCTAAATCATCAATTTTATCAAATGTATGCCAACCAATGATGCCTTCTTCGCTCTCTAATTTGTTTTCTCCTGCAAAATCTGTTGCTAAAAAGGAGAACATCATCCATTCAGAAACAACCTTATCACCTTCTTGGATGACAAAGGTGAAGACCCCTTTTAATGCTGGGTTCTTTAAATAAATACCTGTTTCTTCACGATACTCGCGAACAACGGAATCTCTTACCGTCTCACCACGCTCCATCTTTCCGCCTGGTGCAACCCACCAATTTCGGCGAGGTTTTTGGAGTAAGAGTACTTCATTATCTCTAATTAACACACAGTTTGTCACTCTTTGCATGTTTCTTCACCTCAGCTACTTGCAGCAAAATTTCTCACTGCATACTCATTTCATTATACTATCAAAAACAGTTTGCTACAACGAAGGTGCCAGTCCCCTTTCGCTAAGCAATTGTAAAAATTTTTTCTATAACAAGCAATCAAAATGCCTTACTTCCCATGAATAGCACATAAAAATCCCCTTAACGTTTTTACCGTTAAGGGGACAAAAAATCCTTATTTCTTACCGAAATAAGTAACAACCGCAAATCCTAAAATAAAAGTAATAATTGAACTTACAATTGAAATTCCACCAGTCGGAATGCCAGGGAACACAATGACAATTGAACCGATAACAAGTCCAATAATTGCCGCAAATGTCATACTTTTATAACGATCTAATAAAAAGCTAATTCCTTTACTACTTACAACAAACCCAACCATAACGCCGGCACCAATAACCGCGATTAACGGTAAATTGAGTGTAGTTAAAGCGTTAATTGCTGTCGGGTACACACCAATAATTAATAAAATAAACGATCCGCTAATTCCAGGAAGAAGCATAGCCATACTAGCCATCCATCCTGCGAAAAACAAACCAATTGCATTTAAAATTGTTAACGTCGTAATTGGATCTGCTGCCTTATCTGGCTTAAAGAACGCTGTTATTGCAACAAGAATTGCTGCAACTATTAATAAAACAATGTGCTTACCTTTAAACGACGCCTTTGCATCAGCTTCCCTCATTAACACCGGTAATATACTAATAATTAAACCGAGGAAGAAAAATTGAGTCGGTTCATAATGATTTGCAAGTAAATATTTAATAACATGACTTAGCGTCAAAAACGCTGCCGCTACACCAGCAGCAAGGGGAATTAAAAATCCTAAATGTTTTTTCCATTCACGACTAAAGAACCCGCTAATTGCCGCAAGCAATTGTTCATAAATCCCTAACACAACAGCGATTGTACCGCCGCTCACACCAGGAATTAAATCACTAACGCCCATACAAAACCCACGATATATATTACGCCATTCCATACTGAATAAATTCCTCATTTCTTATAGTGATTTTTCCGTAAAGTCCAGTATATCAATAAGAAAGCTTATAATCCTACTTATTTTTGACAAAACTTTGACATTTACACAAAAAAAGAAGAAAGCCCCTATCGGTAGCTTTCTTCTCAAAAGGAAAAATCCCCTTATTTTTCTGTTACAGTTTTTAATCCTTCTAATAACTCTTCTACGTAGTGCTGTGCACTCTGCGCTGCAATACTACCATCGCCTGTTGCAGTTACAATTTGACGAAGCATTTTTTCACGAACATCACCAGCTGCGAAAATACCAGGAACTTTCGTTTCCATGCGCTCGTTCGTTTCAACATAACCATTTTCATTTGTAATACCTAACTCAACAAACGGTTTTGATAATGGTAACATACCGATGTATACGAAAACACCGTCAGTTTTAACTTCTTGTTCTTCTCCACTGTTTACATCTACAAGTGTTACGCTTCCTACTTTACCATTTGCATCGTTAATTTCTTTAATCGTGTGATTCCAAATGAAATCCACTTTCTCATTTTGGAAAGCACGATCTTGTAAAATTTTCTGTGCACGAAGAGTGTCACGACGGTGAACGATCGTTACTTTTGATGCGAAGCGTGTTAAGAACACACCCTCTTCAACAGCAGAATCTCCGCCGCCAATAACAACAAGTTCTTTATCTTTAAAGAATGCACCATCACATACTGCACAATATGATACACCGCGGCCCCCAAGTTCTGCTTCACCTGGCACACCAATCTTTTTATACTCTGCACCGCTTGCAACGATAATTGCACGTGTTTTATATTCTTTTTTACCAGCAATAATTGTTTTGTACTCTTTACCATCGATAATTTCTTTTACATCACCGTATGCATATTCAGCACCAAATTTCTTCGCATGCTCAAACATTTTATTTGATAAGTCTGGTCCTAAAATAGACTCATAACCTGGATAGTTCTCTACATCTTCTGTATTTGCCATTTGTCCACCTGGAATCCCACGCTCAAGCATCAATGTGCTTAAATTCGCACGAGATGTATATACCGCAGCTGTCATACCAGCTGGTCCTGCACCAATAATAATGACATCATAAATTTTTTCTTCTGACACACTATTCACTCCCATTCATTCATACACATTAAGTTACCCTCATTATACTGTTAGCATCACTTTTTTCCCAATGATTTGCCTATCCTACGTGTGCGTGCGCTTAACAGCCTGCACATACTTTCGTACAGTTGCTACAGATACATTATATACATCACCAAGCTCTGCCTGTGTCATCTTATTTCTTTGTTCGCCGCGCACAATGTATTCAATTGCCGCTGACCAACCGTACACATTTGTAAAAGTCGCTCCCGATGTATATAAACGTATGAACGTACAAAACCAAAAGTTTAAACACTCTTCGATTAATTCATCGTCTTTTTTCGTATAATTGTATAATGCATCCGCAATTCGTACGCACTGTTCAAATTGCTGTAAATCAGCTGGGATGCTTTTATGACTATTAAGTAAAAAGAAATATTTTGCAAGTTGCGATACGATTGGAACACCATTTTTCGCTTGCGTTACATCAAAGAAGAATCCAACCTTCTCTGGTGTTGACAACTCATTCATTAAATATAAAGCTAGCATCTTCTCTTCTAGCGTTGTACTTTTCTGAAATGATTTTCGTAACTCTTCAAATAAAAGATTTTGTCCTTCATCTGCTAAATTCAGTGCATTCCACGGTTCTTTTCCTTTTTTATCAGGATGCAATTCTACAACATGTTGCCACATTTTTTCAGCCACTTGCTGGTCTTTCATCATATAGGCAGAATATGCAAACCAATAATAAAAACTAACGTCTCCCTCGTATCCTTGACGCTTTAATACTTTGAACCATTTATAGGCACACTCGAAATGACCAATTGTTGCAAGCGTCGTTGCAAGTTTCAAACGATGTTCAAATGAAATCGGATATACTGAAACGAGCTGTCCCGCTAATGCTTCTACTTGTTTATGTTCTCCAATTGAATATAGAAAAATAAGCGTATTACAAAGCGCATGAATGTTACCAGGATTTCCCTCTAGGATCATTTCTGTTAACTTAAGCGCTTGATCTACATTACCTGATTGGAAATGTGCAATCGCTAAATTATTATGACCCGACCAAAATTCTGGATATTCTTTCGTAACAACTTCTAGTGTAGCAATCGCCTCTTCTAATTGTCCGTTACGAATGTAGCGGTTCGCTTCTTCCTGCATAACAATTAACTCATCTTCATCTTCAATCTCTTCCGCACCCATTGCTTCTTCTTCCATAATCTCAAGCAAATCTAACGTATCTTCTACAAATTCCTTCTCTTCCGCAACTTCTAAATATTGCTCTGCATACTTCTTCGCCTGTTGAAACAAGCCCATATATGCATAATTATTTGCAATAAAATAATAGCATTGCTCAAGTTCAGGATTGGATCTAACAAGCTTTAGAAATATCTGATTCGACTCTTGATATTCACCAGATTCAGATAATGCTATTGCTAGTTGGCATAAAATAAACGGCTCCTTCTCGCTTTGTGCCGCTCTTCGAAAATATTTAATTGCATCTTGCAATTTTTGCCCTTTATAAGCCCTCATCCCTTTTTTATAAAAGAAGTCCGCTAATTGATTAAAAGAGATAACTTGTCCGTTCTCCTTATATATTCTTTGATTTTTCCCCATATATCCTCCAGTTTTTTGTTTTCTTCGTTCACACATTCTTCTATCTATAAGTATAAACGATTCCGTAAAAAACAAAACAGTATATTATAATCAATTATTTCCTTTTTATTCATAAAAAGAGAAGGGAAATGTTACATTTTTAACATCAACCTTCTCTAGTGGCCATTTCCTCTTTCGTATAAATAATACGCATCGGATTTCCGCCTACGAAAGCGCCCTCTGGTACATCTTTATGGACAAGTGTGCCAGCAGAAACAATAGCACCATCTCCAATCGTTACACCTGGTAAAATTGTCGTATTCGCTCCAATCATAACTTCATTCCCTATGATGATTTCTCCGAGTCGATACTCACGAATTAAATATTCATGCGCTAAAAGCGTTGTATTATAGCCGATAATTGAATTGTCTCCCACAGTAATCTTTTCTGGAAACATAATATCTGGCATTACCATAAGTGCAAACGACGTTTTCTTTCCTACCTCCATCCGCAAAAACGTGCGATACAACCAATTCTTCACGGATAAAACGGGCGTGTAACGTGCGATTTGGATAATAATAAAGTTTTTCATTACCTTCCAAAAAGAAACTGTTTTATACACATTCCACAATGAATTTTCTCCTGAAACAGGATAGCGCGTTGTCCGTCGCACTTAACTCTCTCCTCTACTAAAAAAAGTGAAACTTGAAGTTAGTAGAGAAACATATCCCCTACTTGCTTACTTGGACCTTTATGAGCGGTTTATACTAGATAAAATCGGTAGTAAATCACTCATTTTATCTAGCACATAATCTGGTTTATACGCTTCTAAATACGCTCTACCTTTCAATGTCCATGAAACCGCTACTGTTTTCGTACCTGCATTTTGTCCACCGACGATATCATGATGATTATCACCAACCATCAATGTTTCTTCTGGTTTTGCATCTAATAATTTCAATGCTTTTTGAAGTGGTTCTGGATGTGGTTTCACATGTTCCACATCATCAATCGTCACGACAACATCAAAAAATTGATCAAGTTTTGAAAGCTTTAATCCCATTTCAACCGTCTGTCTCGCTTTCGTTGTAACGATACCGATTTTATAGCCTTGCTTCTTCAATTCTTGAACAGTTTCATATACAGTCTCATATTCTTCCACTAATTCATCATGATGCTCATGATTAAATTGGCGATAACATGCAATCATTTCTTCAACCTTACTTGTATCCATCTTACTAAAAGTGTCATGCAAAGATGGACCGATAAATGCCAATACATCTTCACGCTTATATTGATTTGGATAATATGTATGTAACGTATGCAAAAAAGAAGAGATAATAAGTTCATTTGTATTAATTAACGTTCCATCTAAATCAAATAACACTGTATTTATTTTCATCGTCCTTAATCCTTTCATTACCTGAATATGAAAGAAGCAGCATCTTATATAAGATGCTACTTTTCTCTAATTTTCTAAATATCTTTTATCAGCTTGCCCCATCTTTCGTCTCACAATAATGAAAATGATAGAAATAACAACAATTCCAATAGACATTACTTGTGCAATACGAAGTGGTCCTAACATTAAACTATCTGTACGCAAACCTTCTACGAAGAAGCGTCCCACTGAATACCAAATTAAATATGTGAAGAATAGTTCCCCGCGGCGTAAATTCACTTTTCGTAACGCGAGTAGTAAAATAACACCTGCAAAGTTCCATAATGATTCATATAAAAACGTTGGGTGATAATACACACCATCAATGTACATTTGATTAATAATAAAATCTGGTAAATGAAGACCTTCTAAAAACTGTCTCGTTACTTCATCACCATGTGCCTCTTGGTTCATAAAGTTTCCCCATCGGCCAATTGCTTGTCCTAGTAAAATACTTGGCGCAGCAATATCCGCTAACTTCCAGAATGAAAGCCCGCGTCGTTTCGCAAAAAGAATCCCTGTAATAACAGCCCCGATTAAACCACCATGAATCGCCAAACCACCTTGACGAATATTAATAATTTGACTCGGATTTTGCGAATAATATTCCCATTCAAAAATGACATAATACATTCTCGCAAAAAGAATCGCAATTGGTACTGCAATTAATACAAGATCGATAAATGTATCTTTGTGAATACCAAGCCTTTCTCCCTCGCGAGTCGCTAGCCAAAGACCTAATAGCACACCTGTACCGATAATAACCCCATACCAATAAACAGGGAACGGTCCGAGCTGAATTGCTACACGGTCAAGCTGTGGTACGGAACCTAACAGCATATGTATGACCTCCCTCTCCAGAGTCTACTCTTGATTTCCTAACTCAATCGCACTCATTAATCGTTCAGAGAACTGCTGTGCCGCATTGACTCCCATACGTTTCAATCTGAAGTTCATCGCTGCTACTTCAATAATAACAGCCAAGTTTCGACCAGGACGAACTGGAAGTGTAATCTTCGTAAGTTCTGTATCAATAATCTTCATCTTCTCTTCATCAAGACCTAAGCGATCATAATTTTTCTTTTGATCCCAAATTTCAAGATTAATAACAAGTGTAATACGTTTATAATTTCTTACTGCCCCTGCACCGAATAACGTCATTACGTTAATGATACCTAGACCACGAATTTCTAATAAATGCTCAATTAAATCAGGTGAGCTTCCTACTAATGTGTCTTCATCTTCTTGACGAATTTCTACGCTATCATCCGCAACAAGGCGGTGACCGCGCTTTACAAGTTCAAGCGCTGTCTCACTTTTCCCGACACCACTTTGACCTGTAATTAAAACACCAACGCCATAAATATCTACTAACACACCATGAACAGCTGTTGTTGGCGCTAACTTACCTTCTAAGTAGTTTGTTAAACGACTTGATAATCTCGTCGTCGTTTGAGCAGAACGTAATAAAGGCACGCCTGATTCACGTGATGCTTGTAATAACTCATCCGGTACATCTTGATTACGAGTTACAATAATACAAGGCGTTTCTTCAGTACAAAGCGCTTTCATTCTCTCTTGCTTTTGCTCTGTCGTTAACGTATCAAAGAACGTAAGCTCTGTTTTTCCAAGAAGCTGTACACGATCAGCTGGATAATATGTAAAAAATCCTGCCATTTCAATTCCAGGTCGTGATAAATCACTTGTATCAATTGGACGATGAATTCCTTCTTCACCACTTACTAACTCCAATTGAAATTGTTCAATTAAATCTTTTGTCCTTACTTTTGGCATATGTATAAACCTCCACTCCGCTGCGGGTTCAGTCTCATTTGATGTAAAATTCCATTCTACCGGATATTGTACCATTTTTTTCTGGAAACAAGAAATACGGTTTCTAATAAATAGAAAAAAACATTTCATACGAATCATGAAATGTTTTTCTTTTTGTCATTTTCTCTTTTTTTCATATAACGGTTCAACAATTGCCTTTTCAATTATCATATTAAAAATCGAAATACAAATTGCCGCAATAATCGCTACACCAAATCCTGATATATTAAAAGCATCTCCTAATAATGAATCTGCCATTTTTAACGTAATCGCATTAATAACAATTAAGAAGAAACCGAAAGTTACAACAGTAATTGGTAGCGTAATTAAAATTAAAAGTGGCTTTACAAATACGTTTAAAATCGCCAATATAATACTCGCAATAATTGCAGTTTGTATATTTGCTATGTAAAATGCGTCTGGTGCAACCCCTTTTAAAAGTCCTGACACAGCGATTAACACAACGCTATTTACAAGAAGTGATACAATCCATCTCATTTCTTTACACATCCTTTTGACATATATATTTCATCATACGCTAATAGATAAGAAACGCAAGTATCATACAAACTCTTATACCAATTTATTCTATTCTTTATACTCGTATACCTACTAACAACCTTACCAATTTTCCTTAGTGAAATAAAAACCGAGTGTCATTTCCACTCGGTTTTCATCTATAAACTTATTGCGATAACTCTACTTCTTTTATTTTCTCTTTCATTCTTGCTTTATCACGATCTAAAATCTCTTTTAAATACTTACCTGTATACGAGCGCTCTTCTTTCACTACTTGCTCTGGCGTTCCGGAAGCAACGATTTGTCCGCCTTTGTCCCCGCCTTCTGGTCCAAGGTCAATGATATAATCAGCTGTTTTAATAACATCTAAATTATGCTCAATTACAAGTACTGTCTCGCCACTCTCAACAAGACGTTGCAACACTTCTAGAAGACGCGCAATATCATGGGCATGTAAGCCAGTCGTTGGCTCATCTAAAATGTATAATGTACGCCCTGTAGAACGACGGTGCAATTCAGAAGCTAATTTCACACGTTGCGCCTCGCCACCTGATAACGTTGTAGCTGGTTGCCCTAATTTCATATAACCAAGCCCTACATCTACAAGCGTTTGAAGTTTACGCTTAATTTTCGGGATATTAGCAAAGAACTCTACCCCATCTTCAATCGTCATTGCTAATACTTCAGAAATGTTCTTATCTTTATATTTAACTTCCAACGTTTCACGGTTGTAGCGTTTACCGTGACAAACTTCGCACGGTACATACACGTCTGGTAAGAAATGCATTTCGATTTTTATAATTCCATCACCGCGGCACGCTTCACAACGGCCACCTTTTACGTTAAAGCTAAAACGTCCCTTTTGATATCCGCGCACTTTCGCTTCATTCGTTTGCGCAAACACATCACGAATATCATCGAATACACCTGTATACGTAGCTGGGTTGGAACGTGGTGTACGCCCGATTGGTGATTGATCAATATCAATAACTTTATCTAACTGCTCAAGACCCTTAATTTCTTTATGAGCCCCTGGCTTCGCTTTTGCTTTATATAGCTTTTGAGCTAACGCTTTATATAACACTTCATTAATCATCGTACTTTTTCCAGATCCAGATACACCTGTTACCGCTACAAATGTACCTAGAGGGAATGACATTTTCGCGTTTTTCAAGTTGTTTTCTTTCGCACCGACGATCTCCACTTTACGTCCGTCACCTTTACGTCTTTCAAGTGGTACTGGAATGAACTCTTTACCGCTTAAATATTTCCCAGTTAATGAATTTTCGTCTTGCATCACTTCAGCTGGTGTACCCGCTGATACAACTTGACCACCGTGAATACCTGCACCCGGTCCGATATCAAGTAAATAATCAGCAGCCATCATCGTATCTTCATCATGCTCAACGACAATTAACGTATTTCCTAAATCACGCATTTCCTGCAATGTACGAATAAGACGATCATTATCACGTTGATGCAAACCGATAGAAGGCTCATCAAGAATGTAAAGCACACCCGTAAGACGAGAACCAATTTGTGTCGCTAAACGAATACGCTGCGCCTCACCACCTGATAAAGTTCCTGCAGCACGACTTAACGTTAAATAATCTAAACCAACGTTCACTAAGAATCCAACGCGCTCCTGAATTTCTCTTAAAATTAAATGAGCAATTTTTTGTTGTTTCTCCGTTAACTCAACATTCGAGAAGAATTCCTGTACTTCTTGAACAGAATACTTTGTAACATCGGCGATCGTTTTATCCCCAACGAAAACAGCTAAACTCTCAGGCTTTAAGCGTCCGCCTTTACACTTCGGACAGGCTTGCTCTGCCATATATTTCTCCATTTGCTCACGAACATAATCAGAACTCGTCTCACGATAACGACGCTCGATATTCGGAATAACACCTTCAAATAAAATCTCATTTTCCTTTACTTGACCAAATTCATTCACATAGCGGAAATAAACTTTCTCTTCCCCGCTTCCGTACAATACTTTATCAAATAAATCTTTCGGTATATCTTTCACAGGCGTATCCATATCAACGCCGTAGTGATTACATACAGATCGTAAAAGTTGCGGGTAATATTGTGAACTTGTCGGTTCCCACGGAGCAATCGCATGTTCATTTAATGATACATCCCAATTCGGAATAACAAGCTCTAAATCTACTTCTAGCTTTGAGCCAAGTCCATCACAAGAAGGACATGCGCCGAACGGACTGTTGAACGAGAACATACGCGGCTCTAATTCACCAATTGAAAAACCACAATGTGGACATGCGTGATGCTCACTAAAGAGAAGTTCTTCTTCTCCCATAACGTCGATTAAAACTCGGCCCCCGCCAAGCTTTAAAGCACTTTCGAGTGAATCTGCAAGACGACTCGCAATTCCTTCTTTTACAACAATACGGTCAATTACAACTTCTATAGAATGCTTCTTATTTTTGTCTAACGTAATCTCTTCAGATACATCAAGCATTTCACCATTGACACGTACACGAACATAACCTTGCTTCTTAATATCTTCAAGCACTTTTACATGTGCACCTTTGCGTCCTGACACGATAGGAGCTAACACTTGTAATTTCGTACGTTCAGGATATTCAAGAACACGGTCTACCATCTGTTCTACTGTTTGCGATGTAATTTCAATTCCATGATTCGGACAAATTGGCGTACCAATTCGCGCAAATAATAAACGTAAATAATCATAAATCTCCGTCACTGTTCCGACAGTTGAACGCGGATTACGACTCGTCGTTTTTTGATCGATCGAAATCGCTGGTGACAATCCTTCGATCGTATCCACATCAGGTTTATCCATTTGCCCTAAAAACTGACGTGCATACGCAGATAACGATTCTACGTATCTGCGCTGCCCTTCTGCATAAATCGTATCGAATGCTAACGATGATTTCCCTGAACCAGACAATCCCGTTACAACAACAAGCTGATTTCTTGGAATGGTTACATCAATATTTTTCAAGTTATGTGCTCTGGCACCTTTTACAACAATAAAATCCTTGCTCATGCTCACTCTTTTCACCCTTCCGCCTTTAATTCTAATAGTAAATCTCTTAGTTCAGCTGCACGCTCGAAGTCTAACGCTTTTGCTGCTTCCTTCATCTCTGCTTCCATCTTCGCAATTGTATTTTCGCGTTCTTTTTTCGTCATCTTCTTAGCTGGTGTTGCTTCATATGTTTCCGTATCCTCAGCTGCTGTTGTCGCGCGAATAACGTCACGTACTCCTTTTTGAATCGTTTTCGGCGTAATACCATGCTCCTCATTGTAAGCTTCTTGTATACTACGACGACGCTGTGTTTCTTCAATTGCAATTCCCATTGATCTTGTTATGCGATCTGCGTACATAATAACGCGGCCGTTTGCATTACGTGCCGCACGACCAATTGTTTGAATTAATGAACGCTCTGAACGTAGGAATCCTTCCTTATCAGCATCTAAAATAGCTACAAGTGATACTTCTGGAATATCTAATCCTTCTCGCAATAAGTTAATACCGACAAGTACATCAAATTTACCAAGGCGAAGGTCCCGGATAATTTCAATACGTTCTAACGTTTTAATTTCAGAGTGAAGATAGTTCACCTTAATTCCTACATCTTTCAAGTAATCCGTTAAATCCTCTGACATTTTTTTCGTTAAAGTCGTAATTAATACACGTTCATTTTTCAAAATACGATCTTGAATTTCTCCTAACAAGTCATCAATTTGCCCTTCAATTGGTCGTATATCAATTGGTGGATCTAACAGACCTGTTGGACGAATAATTTGTTCTATTACTTCTGGTGATTGCTCTAACTCGTATGGTCCTGGCGTTGCCGAAACGTAAATAACTTGATTCGTTTTCTCTTCAAACTCATCAAACGTGAGCGGTCTATTATCTAAAGCTGATGGCAGACGGAATCCATGATCTACAAGTACTTGCTTACGCGCTTGGTCTCCGTTATACATCGCTCTTACTTGCGGCACCGATACGTGCGACTCATCCATAACAATTAAAAAATCTTCTGGAAAATAGTCTAACAGTGTATATGGTGTTGAACCTGCTGGACGAAGTGTTAATTGACGGGAATAGTTTTCAATCCCTGAACAAAAGCCCATCTCTCGCATCATTTCTAAATCATAACGTGTTCGCTGTTCTATACGCTGCGCCTCTAACAACTTACCGTTATCATTTAATTCTTTTAAACGTTCTTCTAATTCTTTTTCAATATTTTCAATAGCGACCTTCAGCTTTTCTTCACGTGTAACGAAGTGAGATGCCGGGAAGATTGCTACATGATCACGTTCTGCTAATACTTCACCCGTTAATGCATTTACTTCTCGAATACGATCTATTTCATCACCGAAAAATTCAATTCGAATACAATGTTCGTCGAGTGATGCCGGGAAGATTTCAACTACATCTCCGCGTACACGGAATGTACCACGCTTGAAATCAATATCATTACGTCCATACTGTACATCAACAAGTTCACGAAGCAATTGATTACGGTCCTTTTCCATACCAACTCGAAGTGAAACAACTAACTCGCGGTATTCTTCCGGTGAACCTAAACCGTATATGCATGACACACTCGCAACGATAATAACATCATCTCGTTCAAATAAAGAAGACGTTGCCGAGTGACGTAATTTATCGATTTCATCATTAATTTGCGCATCTTTTTCAATAAATGTATCCGTATGTGGTACGTACGCTTCCGGCTGATAATAATCGTAATAACTAACAAAATACTCAACAGAATTGTTAGGAAAGAAATCTTTCAACTCACTATATAGCTGTCCCGCTAACGTTTTATTATGAGCCATTACAAGTGTTGGCTTCTGCACTTCTTTAATGACATTTGAAATCGTAAATGTCTTACCCGTTCCTGTTGCTCCAAGCAACACTTGCTTTTTCTTACCACTATTAATTCCCTCTACAAGCTTCTCTATCGCTCCCGGCTGATCACCTTGCGGGGAATACTCTGAGATAATTTCAAATGGATGTTCCAACTAAAAACCGACCTCCTCATAAAAATCTGTATTATTATTTTACCACGAATGCTCATAAAAAACCTAAAAAAACGAACAGATATTCGGTAAAACTTTCGACAATATATACATAAAAAAGGAAGGAATAAATACTTCCTTCCTCTACTAACTCTATTTTTTAAGTACATATAATAAGTCATATCCATTGCGCCCATTTTCATTCGTACAATCTATTAACCTATATGCCGTTTCTGATTCACGTTGCTCTTTAACAATCCTTTTACAACTACCTTTATGTAACCCTTTATGGTCACCAGCAAATTGGTCTTGTCTATTATCTAACACATAAAGTATATCTTTCTCACTATGCTGTAACGTTTGAAAAATCGGGTCACCTTCATGTGTATACTGTACAATTCTTATTTTATCAACTTTCCCTTGTTCCACATTCCAAACGAACTTCTCGAATTTATCTAGATTAGAAATTTCTGCCCCCTTTGCAACGACATCATTCTTCTTATCAATTGCATTGTTAGGTTGTGAACACGCTACTAAACTAAAGAGAAATAAGCATATAAAACCTGTGCTTTTTCCTATTGTTATCCTCTCCTATACAAACTATTGGTATACTAGAAAAAGCTACTTTCCTCTATGAAAGTAGCTTCTTGTTTCCTTTCTCCTTCTTCGGAAAAATAACATATGAAAATGAAATCGCAGTATCCGCTAAAAGAATAATAACCCATACTTTGCTTACACGGCTTGCTGTTTTATTTAAAACGATTCCTGACTCTAACCAATTTCCCCACTGTTCCACTGGAATAAGCCCATACATGAAGAAAAAGAATATATGAACCGCAACAAACAAAATAAGATGTAAAGCCCAATTTTTTATTTCCTGCTTCGCGTGCGCCATGCCTGTTACTTCAAGTGGTTCTTCGATAATAGGCGCCGGTTCATTCCGCCACCTCGCAACTAATTTTTGTACATATATATCTAATTTCTTCAAATCCTTTTTTCCATAAAAAACTGCATATAATAAAATGATTACCGTAATGATTTGAAAATTAGAGAACTTCCCTGTTTGATAATAGTCCACTACCCCTAAGGTTAAAATAAACACTTCATTTATGAGTAGCACAATCCCCATAATAATGCTCGCCTTTTTCAAGCGAAATCCATACCTTAGTAAAAAGAATCCAATAGCTGATAGCCAAAATACAATCTCTGCACCAATTAAAAAGTACCATCGATATTCTGCGAGTATACTCATTTATCCCTCTCCCTTTCATCATATATACGAAAAGCCTCATCCATATATACTAGAAGCTCTTCCTCAATTGGATACATACCCATTTTCTGTGAATCTTCTTTTGACTTTCTTACTTCCCACAATTTATCTAAAAATGCTTCATCACCATTTGCCATCTCCAAACACTTCTGCATTAGTTTCTTTGTTGCACCTTGTACTTCATCACATGATGCTTCCTTACCGTCTTTCATAAAGTTACGCAATTGTTTTAATAAATCTACCCACTCTAAAACATTTGAATCTTCTTCACTCATGTTCGGCAAATTATGAAGCAACTTTTGTTCTCCCCTAGAAAAAACTTCATTTTGAAACATCTCACGTATTCGCGGAGACTGTTTCGAAAGCTGAATGAGTTCAAACATAACTTTCCAATCCAGTTCCCCTTCCACATCTACTGAATAAACAACTGCTTGTAAAATACGTTCCATTCGATTAAATTTTTTCTGTTCTTCTTGTACAAACTTAAGTTGCTTTTCAAGCGATACTTTTAAATTGAGCTCATCCGTTATTAACATATTCGTAATCTCTTTTAATGAAAAACCCATTTCTTTTAAAAATAAAATTTGCTGCAAACGAACAACGTCTCTCTCGCTATATAACCGATGTCCCCCATCAGTTTTCCCACTCGGCTTTAATAAATCGATTTGATCATAATATCGTAGCGTCCTTACTGTAACCCCTGTTTCCCTCGTTAGTTCTTGAATTGAAATCAACTCCATCACCTCTTCTCCTTCATTATAAAAGGTGACGTAACGTAATCTTCAAGTAGTTTGTAAAAAAAATACAAAAAGCTGTTTATACCTTTTGTATAAACAGCTTTTATGGAAATAACCCCTTTTGCACGGCACGCCCACAAAATAAAATAATCGCCCCAACAACAACACTTGTTGCCGTTTTATGATAATGGGCTAAAACTAATAAATAGTATGATAAACCTACAGCACCAATCATAATACATACACTTGGTACTGGATTACGAGAGAAATTTTGCATCCCCCACAAAAGTGCAAATATAGCCGTCGCAACACATAATACCGCTAATCCCATCCCGTTTCCCCTTTATGTATTTATTTGATTTCCCTTGTTGCTAATACACTCGTTGATGCCCCACTAAAGATAAGCTCCCTACAAACCGCTTCCTCATACATGATCAGCCTCTTTTTGATTTCTATATTTCCATTTCGGCCAATAGTTCACAAAGAAATAAACAAACTGTCCTAATACAAATAAAACAAATGGCATGCCCGCATTTCCATAAACAATTAAATTGTACAAACTCCATACCGCTAAACTAATTGTTAAAAATAACCCTAAATATTTAAACGCTTTATCCGACTGAAATCTCTCAAACTCATCTTGCATTTTCATTCCTCCTATCGCTATGCTCGTTTCCCCGCCATTACTCCTATGATGAGACTACCAGCAAATAAGAAACTACATACAGTGAATATTTCTGGAATCGGTATAACAGCTCTTCCTATTCCTTTGCTCGCAACAATATAAACTATAAGTAGAATAAACGCGAATATAAATGAGACATTTACATACTTTTTTATATTTTCATTTACTCGCTCATCTATATCTGGAATTTCTTCTTTTCTGTACTTATGCTTTTTGTAATACACATAAACTGTTAAAAGTAGAATTGCTAAAATGTTACTAACTATTAGCGGTAACATTGGTATAGATGGGTCCATTAGCCGAACTAAAACGTCTCCTCCACATAATCCTAAGACAGTAGCTATATACAACTTTTTAGTATCGTTCATTTCCTCTCTCCTTACTCCAGCATAAATATTTCTTCCACCTTCATCTCAAAATATTTGGCGATTTTTAGGGATAACTCTAGACTCGGGTTATAGTGATGGTTCTCAATTGCCACGATTGTCTGCCGCGTCACTTGCATCGCCTTTGCCATTTCAATTTGCGTTATATGATGTTGTTTTCGTAATTCTTTAATTTTATTTTTTACACCCATAGGCTCCACCTTCGAAAGTAAAGATATCTTTACTTTAATTATAAATATTTTCCAAATATAAGTAAAGATATCTTTACAAAAAAAGGTAAATAATTCTCAGTATGGAAATATACATTCAAGCACCTTTTATCGGAGGAAACTATTATGTTTGAAAACACTACAATCCAACGTATTTTACAAGAATTCCATATACACGAGCCATTTCACTACGAGGTCACACGTTTTTCAAAAGATAAAGATATACTTATCGCATGTTCTACAACTACATATAAACTATTAATCCGGCTTTATAGAGACTCTTTCACAACAATAGAAGGGCTTCAAACACAAGGGGAACTTTGCCATGCTTTTATTAAAAATGGCATACCAGTATCAAAACGATTCCAAACAACTGGTGGACACTATTACTTACCTGCTCATTCATTTGAAATTCCCTTTCCTATTACGGTGGAAGAATGGCTGCCAGGAAGAGAGATGGAAGATCAAGAAGTAACTAAATCGCTATTACACACGTTAGGAAGACTGTTAGGTACAACACATGCGGTTTCCGAAAAACACCATATTCATTTCGATTACGGTACATATTGGGGAATGTTTGGTGGAAATACTTCCGACGAACCAGGAATATATGATGATATAGAATTAGAAGCAAATAACTTAAAAAAATGTTTACAAGAGAGTGTAATCAATCAAACATTAGTAGATGAAGTTTTCACAGTTTTTAATGAAAAACGCAAACAATTATATAAAGTATGGAGCGAACTCCCAAAAGGAGCTGTACAAGGTGACCTCTCTCCAAACAATATTTTGTTAGACGATAATGGTGCATTCCAATCCCTAATTGACTTCAATATTGCTGGAAATGAGGTGTTTATTAACCACCTTGCCGGAGAAGGAATTTTTTTAGCATATGAACTTATGGGTGATGATAAAGATGAGTGCTTTTACGAATTTTTATCCGCTTATATGAAGGAACGACCTCTCTCTAAACTCGAAAAAGAAACTTTATCTCTCATCATACAAGTCGTGCGCCCATTTCGCTTTAGACGAACTCAGAAAGTAATCCAGCTTATGAATGAAAAGCGATTTACTGATGTGGAAAGGGAATTATCTACTATGCTGGATTTACTGCAACACGAAAAAGAAGGAGGCATCTAAAGAGATGCCTCCTTCTTCGCTATTACATGAAGCCCAATGCATATACAAGAACGTACCCAAGTACCGATAGGCAAACCGAGCCAATCAGCCCTGCCACAAATGCTTTGCTTCCTAATTTACGGAACGTTTTAAACTCTACATTTAAACCGAGTCCTGCCATCGCCATTGCGATAAGCATGTACGCAATGACTACAATATATCCAGCAACAACTTCCGGGATAATTCCAAGCGAATGAACCGCACTCATCGCTAAAAATCCGAAGATGAACCAAGGAATTGGAAGGTCGCGCCACGATTTTTTTTCTTTGCTTCCCTCGCTCTTGCCAAACCATAATCCGATTAAAATTGCTACTGGCACAAGCATCGCTACGCGCGTTAATTTCACAATAACTGCGATGTCTACAGCCGTGCTACCGCCTGGCGCTGCAGCCGCAATAACGTGAGCAATTTCATGCAGCGTCGCTCCCGAGAATACACCGTAACCGTACGGAGATAAGCCAAGAACCGGATATAATAACGTATAAACAAGCGTAAATATCGTACCTAAAATAGCAATGATTGCGGCGCCAACCGCCGTTTCATCGTCCTTTGCTTTCACTTGTGGTGCAATTGCCACGACCGCAGCAGCACCGCAAATCGCTGTCCCACACGCCGTTAAAATCCCTAATTTCTTCTCTACTTTAAATACTTTCGTTAGTCCATATACAACGAAAATTGTAAATGTAATAACAACTGCAGCGATGACCAATACTTTCGGTCCCGCCTTTGCAATATCTACAAGATTCAACCGCATTCCAAGTAAGATGATCCCAAAGCGAAGCAACTTCTTACTCGCAAAGTTCGTTCCCGCTATCGCTTCTTGAGGAATCCCGATTGCCGCGCGCCAAACCATCCCGATTAGAATAGCGATTACTAATTGTCCCATAATATTTAAAAATGGAAGCTCTGCTAAATATTTCGCGACAATGGCGATTAATAACGTAATCCCAATACCTTGCGAAAATCCAAAGCCCTTCTTCTTTTGTATAACAAGTGTTTGTTCCACCTTGTACCACCCCAATAATCATATTGGAACATGCATGTTCTTTCTAGTTACATTATAAGAGAGTTTTTATAATAAGTTTAATATCAATATTGAATCTCTATCATCAGAAATACTTATGATAAAATAAAAACAAAAATAAAGGGGCCTAACAAATGAACGTCGACATTTTGAAAATCTTTGTTACTGTCGTTGAACAAAAACATTTTTCGCGTGCTGCGGAACTATTAAACCTTTCACAACCTGGCGTAAGCATGCACATTCGCAACTTGGAAAATGAATTTGGAACTACACTTATTCAGCGCTCCCCAAAGCATGTCCAAGTTACGGAAGCTGGAAACATATTATACATTCATGCGAAGCAAATGCTTTCACTTTATGAAGACGCAAAACAGGAAATTAACGAACTGCATAACGTCGTAACAGGAACACTTCGCATCGGTGCTAGTTTTACAATTGGTGAATACTTACTTCCCAAAATACTTGCACGCTTTGCCAATGAAAATCCACACGTCGAAGTTCATACATTTATCTCAAATACAGAAGAAGTTTTGCAAAGCCTTCGCTCTAATCAAATTGATATCGGCTTAGTAGAAGGCCAAGTCGTATACGCCGATGTAGACGTTGAAACGTTTATGCAAGATGAAATGAAGCTCGTCGTCCCTCCAAACCATCCATTACTTCACACCAAGGATATAAACGAAGCTACTCTCCAAGACCAAGTATGGGTATTAAGAGAGAGTGGCTCTGGGACACGTGCTTATAGTGACCGCTTTATTCATCAACACCATTTAAAAATGAAGCGATTCTTTACATTCAGTAGTATACAAAGCGTAAAGGAAGCCGTCGCTGCCGGGCTTGGCATCGCTATCCTTTCTGATTGGACTGTACGGAAAGAGCTACTGGCAAAAGAGCTATTCCACGTCGAAGTTCCAAATGAACAACTAATCCGGCCATTCTCCATCGTGCGCGGCAAATATTTCATTCCATCTAAAGCCATTCAAGTATTTTTAAATTATGTAGATTCTTTTGCGAAAAAACAACATTGACCTTCACATTAGTGTGAAGGTTTACAATACATGTAAAAGGAGTGAAACACATTGCGAATCGGAGAGTTATCAAAAGAAACTGGCGTTAGCGAAAGATCACTAAGACATTATGAAGAAAAGGGATTGCTCCCTTCAAATCGCCTCACAAACGGCTATCGTGATTTCGACGAAAGTGCCATTGAAAAAGTAGAGCTTATTCAAATGTACTTACAGCTTGGCTTAAATTTAGAAGAGACGGCAAAAATGATGCGCTGCCTTGAAATTGAACCACACCTGTACGAAAATCCTTGCAGCAGTATCCTTGCACTTTATGAAGATAAACTCAATGAAGTAACAAGACAAATCTCATTACTTTCCAGCATTCAAACGAATTTGCAAAAACACGTTTCACTCCTAAAACAAGCAAAAGAAAAGGGATGATGACATGTTTGTTATACACGGCAGTTCCAGACAAAACGGAAATACAGAAGCTTTAACACATATGATGATTGATGGAATTGAAGCAGAACAAATTTACTTGCGCGACCATACAGTCCATCCAATTACAGATCAACGTCATGATGCAGAAGGATTCCAACCTGTAAACGATGACTACGAGCAGTTAATCGAGCGCATGCTAGAGCACGACACGATTATCTTCGCTACACCGCTATACTGGTACGGAATGAGCGGCCACATGAAGAACTTCGTTGATCGCTGGTCACAAAGCTTACGCAATACATCTCTTCATTTCAAAGAAAAAATGAAAAGCAAAAAAATGTACGTTGTCATCGTTGGCGGAGACAGTCCAAAACTGAAAGCATTGCCGCTTATCGTCCAGTTTCAATATATCTTTGATTTTGTTGGCTCATCATTTGAAGGGTATATTATTGGGGATGCGAATGGACTAGATGAAATCAAGAACGATGCTGAGGCGCTGGCAAAAGCACAATTTTATAATAATAAATTCAAAAATAGCAAACAGAAATAAGTTTGACAACCCCATTTGTATGCGCATACAATAAAAATAATATTATGAAAGGAAGGTACTTTGACCAATGAAGTTCTAATTCTCTTATTTATTTCATCCATCACAAATAGTGAACAAAAATGATGAAAACTAGCAGAGGATTAGTCTGTCCATTTGTCGATACTTTCTTTCGATACGATCATGTAAAAAATCGTTTATTTATGTACGATTTTACATTGAAGGGCGACGTTTATCCTCTCTAGTGAAACTAGGGAGGTTTTTTTATGACTATTTTAATCGCACGTAATATCGAAAAGAGCTTTGGTGATCGCACCATATTTACGTTACCATCACTAGAAATTCAAGCAAACGATCGTATAGGAATTGTCGGAGTCAACGGAGCTGGAAAATCTACGTTATTACAAATATTAAGTAAAGAAGTAGAAGCTGACAAAGGCACAGTAACTCATCATAGTTCTATCGCCATCATTCCACAGCTTAGCGAGGGGATACCGGAAACCGCTTCTTCCCTCGCTAAAGGCAAATGGAATATTTCAAACGTCGCAAATTCAATGAGCGGCGGTGAACGAATGCGCCTAAAGATCGCCCATGCCCTCGAACAAGATGCAGGCATTCTATTTGCTGATGAACCAACAGGTCACTTAGATATGTTTGGTACAGAGCAATTAGAAAAGGCACTTTTATCTTATAAAGGTGCACTTGTTTTAATATCACATGATCGTGACTTCCTAAATACCATATGTACCAAAATCATCGAAATTGAAGACGGCATAATTCAAGAGTACAAAGGGAATTATTCAAACTATCGGAAGCAAAAAGAACGTGAGCGAATACAAAAGCAAGCAGAATATGATCAATATATACAAGAAAAAAATCGGTTAGAACAGTCAATTTTGCAAAGAAAGCAACGTGCTTCTAGCATGACAAAAATCCCAACACGGTTCAGTTCATCTGAATCTAAACTTTATAAGTTAAGCGGGGCTCATGGGCAAGAAAATGTTAGCAAAGTAGCGAAAGTACTAGAAATACGCCTTGAAAAGTTAGAAAAGAAAGAAAAGCCGAAAGACTTTTCTCAAGCTCAGTTTGACGTACAATACCACACACCAATTCATAGCAAAGCGGTTGTACAGTTCAATAAAGCAACAAAGAAAATAGGTGACCGTACACTATTTAAAAATATGAATGGAACTATTGCCCCTGGTGCAAAACTTGCTATTTTAGGGGCAAATGGAAGCGGAAAAACAACTTTGTTCAAGATGCTTCTCGCGAATGAGCGTGGCATCCAGCTTTCGAAAAGTTGTAAAATTGGATACTTTGAACAAACATTATCTATTTTAAAAACAGATAAAACAATTTTAGAAAACGTTCTAGAAGAAACAAACTATACAGAATCGTTCGTTCGAACAATTCTTGCAAGGCTCCTATTCCGCCGTGAAGATGTTCATAAACTTGTGCACGTCTTAAGTGGTGGAGAACGAATGAAGGTTGCACTCGCAAAAGTATTTTTAGGAAACTATAATATGCTTCTGCTCGACGAACCGACAAACTATTTAGACTTAGCAACGCAAGAAGAATTAGAAAGCATGTTACAGGAGTATCCTGGCACAATACTTTTCATTAGCCATGACCGTGCCTTTATTCGTTCTGTTGCAAACCATATTCTACAAGTAGATGAGAGCGAACCAAGAATATTCCACGGCAATTACGAGCAATACACAAAAAGAACCACCCAAGCTTCTGTAAACGTTACTGAACAAGAGTTATTACGATTACAAACAAAATTAACAGAAATCATCAGCCGGATTTCTATCCCAAATCAGCATGATGACATCACATTTCTCGAACAAGAATACGAAAAATTATTAGTTCGAATTCAGCAGTGTAAAGAAGCACTCTAATGTCTTCCACATATATCGACGGGACCTTCCACATTTCCCAAGAAATATCGAGGCTTCGACATAGAATATCGCCCTACCTATCATGTTAGACACAATAACAACAAAAAGCCGTGCATCAGCACGGCTTTTTACTTTATATACGGACAGCAGTCCCGCTCACCGCAACCATTAGCATCCCTTCGCGAACGACTTCGTAATCCACGTCGATACCAACAATTGCGTTCGCATTTTTTTGTCTTGCGAGAGTTTTCATCTCTTCCATTGCAATGTCGCGCGCTTCTTTTAATTTGCTTTCATAAGCGCCAGCACGACCACCGACAACGTCACGGACAGAAGCAAATAGGTCACGAACGATATTCGCCCCCATAATTGCTTCTCCGTTGACGATATCGATATAATCAATAATTTCTTTTCCTTGAATTGTAGACGTTGTTGTTACAATCATGCTTTATAGCCTTCCATATAAGATTTTCACTTACTTATGGTGCACTAATTTAGCAGAAATTATCTTTACGAACTAAACTGAGCTTCGTATAATCGGCTATACCCTCCGCCTTGCTCAATTAGTTCCTCATGCGAACCTTGTTCTGCAATACCATCTTTATTTACAACGACGATACGATCTGCATTTTTAATAGTTGCAAGTCTGTGAGCGATAACTAATGTTGTACGGCCAACAGCTAATTCTGCAAGTGATTTTTGGATAGCAAGTTCCGTCTCTGTATCTAGCGCAGAAGTTGCTTCATCTAAAATTAAAATCGGTGGGTTTTTCAAGAACATGCGAGCAATTGCTAAGCGTTGCTTTTGTCCTCCTGAAAGTTTTACACCACGTTCACCGATAACTGTATCTAAGCCCTCTGGTTGTGAGTAAATTAAGTCCTCCAACTGGGCACGTTTTACCGCCTGCCAAATATCAGCTTCTGAGGCTTTTAAGTTTCCGTAAGCGATATTTTCACGAATTGTTCCTGAGAATAAGAAAACATCTTGCTGCACAATTCCAATTTGCTTACGAAGTGACGACAACGTCATCTCTTTCGTATCAATGCCATCAATTTGAATTGAACCAGATGATTGCTCATAAAAACGTGGTAATAAACTACATAGTGTTGTTTTCCCTGCCCCTGATGGCCCAACAAAAGCAACTGTTTCACCTGCATGTATTTTCAAATTAATATCATTTAAAATCGGTTCTTTATTTTCATATCCGAACGTAATGTTGTTATATTGAATATCACCATGTACATGTTTTACTTCTATCGCATCTTTAGAATCCACGATATCAGGCTCTGTTTCAAGAAGTTCTACATATCTTTTAAAACCTGCGATTCCTTTCGGATAGCTTTCAATAACCGCGTTAATTTTTTCAATTGGTCGGAAGAAAATATTCGTTAATAAGACGAATCCGATAAATCCGCCGTACGTTAATTCACCTTGCAGTACAAACCATGTACCACATATTAATACGAAGAGCGTTACGAGACGCATGAGCATATAACTAATTGACGAATTTAGCGCCATAATTTTATACGCCATTAATTTCGTTGTACGGAAACGAGCATTGTTTACAGCAAATTGATCTTTCTCAAACTTTTCATTTCCGAATGCTTGTACAACGCGGATACCACCAACGTTGTTCTCAATACATGCATTGAAATCAGCAACGTCTGAGAATAAACGTCTAAACGTACCTGTCATTTTTTTATTGAAATAAAGTGCCAACCATAATAAGAATGGAATCACGAAGAATGTTAGAAGTGCCAATTTCCAGTTGATCATCATCATAAATGAAAATGCCCCAATTAAAGTCATTACGGCGATGAATAAATCTTCTGGTCCGTGGTGAGCAATTTCCCCAATTTCCATTAAATCATTTGTAAGACGTGAAATTAAATGACCTGTTTTATTATTATCAAAAAATCTGAATGATAGCTTTTGAATGTGATCAAATAATTTCTGCCTCATATCTGTTTCAATGTTAACACCAAGCATATGTCCCCAGTATGTAACAACATATTGCAAACCTGCATTTAACACATAAACTGCGAATAAACCGAGACAAGCCCATAAAATAAGTGTCCAGTTTTGTCCTGGTAATAACTTATCAATAAATTGATTTACGATAAGCGGGAAACCAAGTTCCAGTAATCCTGCGATAACTGCGCAAGAAAAATCGAGTACAAATAAACCTTTGTACGGTTTATAGTAAGAAAAAAATTTACGTAGCATATTTTCCCTCCCTTTTCCAAATTAAAAGACTCCCTAAATGATAACCATTATCAAATGTTTTTTCAAGTTATCCGTCTATGAAACTAAAATAAGGTTTGCGATAGTTGTCGTTTTTTGCCGGAAAGTCGATATATTTGGATAATCGCCGATATAAATTTCATTTACTATCCATCCCGCTCCAACTAAAAGAAAAGGTTGTCATCAACTTAAAAGATTAATTGTTCCCCAAAATAAAAAAATGAGCTGGACTCTCGCAAATAAATGTAAAAAAGTAAAATTTTCGTTATAGGGGGTGTCTCAAAACCTTAGCTTGGCGGGCGTATGACGGCACCGCATACCCATCAACTTAAGAATATTAACTACCCCAAAGTGTAAAAAAACATTATAATTTCTAATAACCCTTTAAAATCAGTGCAGTAACCTCTTATAGAGCAAACTCCGTTTTATCAGCATCTGGCTTTTAAATACGAGATTTCGAATTTTCAATCAAATAGATACGAAGTTTACAGCATTATAAGGTGAAGTTACTAAAGAAGAGCAAGCCAAAGGGAGTGTGATAAAAGATGAAAAAAATTCTTGCTATATCTGTTCTATCTGTTGGTTTACTTGTAGGTGGTATCGTATTGGTTGATAGAAGAGAGACGGTGACTCAATCGGATATCTCAAAAAAAGAAAAGAAGTTTAAGAAAATAAACGATCCTATCATGTTAGAAGATAGCTTTCAATCCGGACTAGAAAAATGGAAAATATCTATCAACGACCCAGAAAATCCTAACAACCTAGATACTGAAACGATCATGCAGCGTGTACATGTAGTAGATGCGCCCGACATGCCGGGAGATCACAAAGCAGTGCAGTTCTTTGTTCCGCATTCTCAAGGACAGTTCCGTTCGGAAATTGCACAGCCACACGAAGAAGGGTTCCACGAACGTTGGTATACAGCACGGATTTATATCCCACAGGATTGGGTGTTCGACACCAATAGTGGCATCGATATCGTCATGCAATGGCACGCCGTGCTCGGCAATGAGCGGGTCGATAAAGATTTTCCAGAATTGGCTATTGCAGTGGAAGGTAACAGATGGAGTATACAACGTGCATTCGGTCCTGCTGCGAATATAAAACGCGATTCTAAGACATTGGATGAACCGGTGCAAAAAGGAGTCTGGTCTTCTTGGGTAATCCATGCAGAGTGGTCATCAAGGAACAACGGATTGCTACAAATATGGAAGGATGGAAAAGTTGTATGGAAAGTGCAAGGTCCTAACGCCTATGCAACACGCGCGCGTACGCCTTACTTAAAGACAGGGATTTACCATCCACATTGGAACCCGAAGTACTTCGAGCTGGAAGCTGGTCCGGTGAAAGAACGGAAGATTTTTATCGCTGATGTCAAGATTGGAAACGAACGGGCGACCTACCAGGACATGATGACCAAAGATGATTCCTCAAAGAAGAAAAAACAGACCTCCGGAACAAGTGAGTGATGCAGAAGATTTACGATTTTAATATAAACTTACTAATTTCATGAAGAGTATAATTATAGAGAAGTAAAACGGGTCGTTTCAATGAAATTCATTCCGTGTTATGACCCGTCTTTACATGTATCATGAATGAACCCCATCGCTATCAAGCTAACAAAACTAAATTTCCTTAAAATGAAAAATACGCTATTCTTTCTGCAGAATCATAGGAAAGGATGGCGTTTTTATATCTGTTTCTGACGAATTACAACTATTTGCTCAAGAAATTCAAAGTTTTTATCTCTAAATACCTTACGGGATCCTGCTAGAGATGTTGGTTTTGTACAACGAGCCAGTAAGCATTAAGCAAAAGATTTAGTAGAAAATGTAGCAATAACTTCTTTAACTTAGTTATCTAGCTGTTTAGAAGCGTCAACAGCAGCACTCATCAATCCTGAGGGACTGAATCAACGATTTAATAAGTTGGCCGTCCAACTTTTACAACACCTACTAGCCGAACTACTAAGCAAAAAATTGGCCGCATCTATGCCGATTTCTTCTCCATACACTTCTATTTTCAAGCTTATTCGTATTTTAGATTCAACTGCATTTCAAATTTCCTCGGTTTATCCAGGTGCAGGAGGATGCAGCCATACGGTTGGGATAAAAATGCAATTTGAGTATGATTTATTAGGTGAACAGTTCCTTCATATTCATACAGATCCAAGTAAACAACATGATCGCACTTACAGCTCTCTGTGTGCCCAATTGTGACAGCGCATGATTTACATATCTAAGATTTAGGTTATTTGCATTTAAAAGAACTTCAATTAATTCTTCAAAAACAAAAGAAACATCAACCATTTCATTAAATTGACGAAGCATATTGTCTTTGGGCACGACGATATCCTAAATCGCCATGAATGAGCTAAGAGTAAGAGATCGTTGATTTGAAATCATCCAAGAAACCACCTAGAATTAGTACAACCATTATTCATAAAAAGTGCCCTCGAGCTATCAAAGGTGGTACTTCGCCTGATCAATCTCCTATAACAAAACGGGCGGAAATCTCATCGATATGAGAAAAAAACGGCATTTGATATATTAGGTGTCATTTACAATTGTACCCTGCCTTATAATCAAGCCGCTTAATTCAAAAAAGTGAAACCCGCTAAGGTTTATTCCGTATACAAATTTTTCAATCAACTACACTTGCCCTTTAGAAAAAAGAAACGATCTCGTCTAAAATTAACTTTGCATAAGCTTAACTTGATAGCGATGTGATAACACCCCCATTTCTATTACATCGCTTCCGAATCCCACTCATGCTCCTGCTGAACAAATACAACACCCAATTCGTGATGTCCCCCGGCGTATAATGCCGTTTGAGCAAGACGAAGCTCCCCATTTGTATCTAATACTTCTAATTTACAAAATGCTCCTGTTGTCTTCGTTTGAAGCGCATCATAAAACTCTTCTGTACTTCTTGGAATGACTCCATTTACTTTCGTAATAACTTCTCCAGGCTTTAAATGCATCTCTGCCCCAATTGTATTCGGAATTGTATCTAGCACAACGAGCCCATCATTACGTGCGGCAAAGTACGCCGGCCTTGTCTCATCCACAATTTTTTCTTGCATCGAGATTGTGAAACGTCCAAGCATTGCGACTCCCATCGCGATTATCGCGAATACGTGCCACCAATAACTTGCGATTCCTAAAACGAGCACGAGTCCTGCTAGTCCATATACACGTCTTCCTGTAAATAATAAAGCTTCCGTTGGCTCATAACTTCTAATCGTTCTCATAAATCCAATTAAAAATGGAACGAGGAATAAAGAGTATGTAGTTGAGCCTATTGAAACGACAGGCCACCAAGGAATAAATCCTGTCACCGCGTCTCCTGGTATAAGAATAAATACTGGTACAAGCCATAAACGATTTGATTCATGTAGCCCAATTCGTAGCCCACGCTTACCTTTTTTAATTTTCGGCGTAGAATATCGCACTGCATTTTTAGAGATTAATAAACCCTCTACAACGAGCATAACGCCTAGTAAAATAGCAAGGGATACAATCGTACCCTCTTCACCTTCTCCAAGCTGTAAGAAGGAAACTGGCATCTTAGACGATAACAACACGAATGCAATAGCGATACCGAACGTATAAGCTACAGATAAATATCGATACATAGCAGTTAATCCAAATAATAACGTCCAAAGTAAAATTGCCCATAAACTCGCTTTTGAAACGACGAGCCCGAGCCCGACCGTAATAATAGATACGATTAATCCGTACTTAATACCTGCAAATAGAGTTGTTCGCAGTTCAAACCAAATATCATATACTTTAAAAGAAAAATCTTTTCGTTCTCTTAATATACGTAAGTATCCAACGAAGATACTACTAATTAAAAATACATAGACAGCAGGGTGTAAGAAAAAACGTCCAACTGCTCGTAGTATTTCAAAAAGCCATGCCTCCACGAATTCATTCACCACCATTTATATCATTCTTTCTTTTTATCTTATCATATTTAACACATAAAAAAATACAGGCATCAAAGTGCCTGTATTCTTTCTTATTTCGCTATTAATTTCAATGCCGTTTGTAATTGTAAATCGTTTTCTCCAGAACGGATTTTTTCAATGATCTTATTTTGAATTGCTTCAGCTGTCTTTTTATCAAGTTGTCCTGTCGCTTCCATCTCATTTGCATTTTGGAATGCTTTCAGTGCTGATTCTGTCTCTTTACTAAAGTATCCATCATCACGGCCTGGTACATATCCTAAGCTCTTGAGCATTTCTTGCGCGTGTTTTACTTGCACATCATTCGAATTGTATGAAAGTGTCTTTTCAATTTGAATTGGTGTCGCGTGATAATAATCTGGTTGCTTCACTTCTACAGTTGGCGCGATTCCTTTTTTATGAATCCAATTACCGTCCGGTGTTAACCATTTAAACATCGTTAATTTAATGTTGCTGCCATCTTTAAATGGAACAGCTTGTTGGACAGTACCTTTACCAAACGTTTTTTCACCAATTAAATCGTATCCTTCTCCTTCTTTTAGCGCACCAGCTAAAATCTCTGAAGCAGAAGCACTTCCATTATCAATTAATACTGAAATTGGATATGACTTTCTTTCTTTCAGTTCCGTAGAGAATTTCTTCTTCTCACCATTTCGCTGCTCTACTTGCAACATTGGCTTTTTATCTGTCATGATGTCTCCTAGTATGTCTTCTACACTATTTAAATAGCCACCAGGATTACCACGTACGTCAATAACTAAGCCTGCTATATGTTTCTTCTCTAATTCTTTTAACTGATCCTTAAATTCTTTCGCAGTATTTTCAGCAAAAGAAGTAATTTGCATATAACCGATATCTTTTCCGCTCTCTTGCTTTACGGAACTAAATACAGTAAAGATTGGAATCTTTTCACGCTTAATTTTAAATACAATCGGATCAGCCACTCCTGCGCGCTTAATTTCAATTGCAACAGTCGTTCCTTTTTTACCACGAATTTTCAATACTGCTTCTTCACGTGATAAATCTTTCACACTATTTCCATCTACAGATAAAATTTGGTCATTTGGTTTAATTCCTATCTTTTCTGCTGGTGAACCTTTAATTGGCGATACGATAATAAGCTTACCGTCCGTTTTGTTCACTTCAGCTCCAATCCCTTCAAGTTCAGGATCTAGTGATTGACTAAACTGTTTTGCCGTTTCTTTATCCATATACGTGGAATAAGGGTCCTTCAGCGTAGACAACATGCCTTGTATTGCACCTTCGACTAACTTGTCGTCTTTCACGTCTTCCACATAACGTGAATCAATTAGTGCATACGCCTCATTAATTTTTGCCAAATTCCCTTGCGCTGTGCCAGCATTACCATTCGATACTGTTTGCGTTACATACGCTGGGTTTATCCCAAACCAGTACATACCACCAAACATCCCGCCAGCACCAATTAAAAATGCAACAACCATTCCAATAATTGCAACTCTACGTTTCAATGCGGAATTCCCCTTTCCAGAACACACAGGTGGTGTAGCAAAAGGCATCACACGATGTGTGATGCCTTTACCTATTTCTACTATATGATAAGCTTGTACGAATTATGTTTGCAACTTTTTATACTTTTAAGAAGCGACGAATTGACATTACACTTCCCCACATACCGATTAATGCACCGATTAACACTAATAAACCAGCTAATTGGAATACGAATGGGTTGTATGGTAGAAGCTCGAAAATTGTTCCGCCAAGTTTTTCATTAAACACACCTTGCAATGAATTATATATAACTAAAATTAGGCCAATTGGAATAATTGATCCTAATACTCCTAGGAATAATCCCTCTAACAAGAACGGCCAACGAATAAACCAGTTTGTTGCACCAACAAGTTTCATAATTTCAATCTCAGTACTACGAGCATAAATTGTAATTTTAATTGTGTTAGAGATTAAGAACATCGCTGTGAATAGAAGACCAGCAATTAACGCAATCCCGATGTTACGACCAGTTTTTACAGTATCAAATAATTTTTCAACTTGACCTTTACCGTATTGAACATTACTTACAAACTGCATTTTCTCAATCTTTTTCGCAATTGTTGCCGTATCAGTCGGCTCTTTCGCCTTTACAACAAATACGTCTTTCAGTGGGTTATCTTGCTCAAATAATTCGAACGTTTTTCCACTATCGCCTAAGCTTTTAATTAAACGTTTCAACTCTTCTTCTTTAGAAGAATATTTAATAGAATCTACTTTCGCAATTTTACTCATATCTTCTTCTAATTTCTTTTGATCAGCTTCTTTTGCTGCTGGATCAATATGCACACGAATTTCTACATCTTGCTCTACTTTCGTCGCAAAATGGTTCATATTCATAATCGCTGTTAAAAAGACACCTACAAGTAATAATGTAACTGTTACTGCACTTACAGAGGCAAATGTCATCCATCCGTTACGGGATAGATTTTTTACACCTTCTCGCAAATGTCGACTAAGGGTCTTAGCCTTCATATCCGTATCCTCCCTCAATCTCGTCTCGAACAATTTTTCCGCCTTCAATTGCAATTACGCGATGACGAATTGTATTTACGATATCTGCGTTATGTGTCGCCATAACAATCGTTGTACCACGCTCATTAATACGTTTAAAAATCTTCATAATATCAAGAGCCGTTTCAATATCTAAGTTACCTGTTGGCTCATCGGCAATTACAACCTTTGGTCTATTTACAATCGCTCTCGCAATAGCCACACGTTGTTGCTCTCCGCCTGAAAGTTCACTTGGAAGTGCATCTGCACGATCATCTAGACCTACAAGACCTAACACTTCTGTAACACGTTCACGAATCGCATCTGGTTCTTCTTCAATTACCTCTAAAGCAAACGCAACATTCTCATATACCGTTAATTTAGGTAGCAATTTAAAATCTTGGAAAATTACGCCTAATTGACGACGGAAATATGGAACATCTCTTTCTGCTAATGTTTCAATCACAAGTCCATTTACATTAATTGATCCTGTAGATGGCTTCTCTTCACGATACATCATTTTAATAAATGTAGATTTTCCGGCTCCACTCGGTCCAACTACGTATACGAATTCACCTTGTTTAATGTTAACTGTGAGACCAGCAATGGCTTTCATACCATTTGGGTACTCCTTATAAACATTCGTCATTTTTATCATTATTTATCACCCAATACTTAATGATTTTTTTCGAAATACTTTTCTGTACATTTGAAAATAAAAGAAAACCTTATTCTCGCTTGACCATTCTTGTTGAAGGTAGCTTCCATACATGCTTTTTATTAGCAATGCTACTCTATGTAATATATTTCATCAAAATTCTACAAACCTCATTGTAACATCAATCGGTTTCCAGTTCGGATACAATTTTGTTACAGTTATGTTACATCCCCAAAAAAGGTAAACGAGCTAATGTAATTGCTTAACCAAAAGCGCTTTTCGGTCAAGTTATACAATCAGCTCGTTTATTAATTACGTTTCTTATTTATGTTCAGCTAACCATTCAGCTACTTTTTTCGCGTCCTCACCTTGAATAAGTCCTGGTGACATTGAACCGCGTCCTTTTTTAATAATTTCCTCGATATCTGCAGCATCATACTTACCGCCTACTTTTCTTAAATCAGGTCCAGTTGCCCCTGATAAATCTGTCGCGTGACATCCAGCACAACTTCTTTGGAAAATTTGTTCTGCACTATCTGCACTTGCAGATTGTTTCGAGGGTTTACTTTCTTCTTTATTTCCACATGCTCCTAAAGCAAAAACGACTGATGTTCCTAACGCAATAGCCAACAATTTCTTTTTCACTTCTATCGCTCCCCATTGTTGATATTCTTTTCATTCATAACTAGGCAATAGTCCTCATAACACACTCAATATTCATTATAAGCATTATCTTTATATAGAAAAACTAAGGTGTATTTCATATTTTTTACAAATATATCGAGAAGCCTAATAAAATAAAGCTTTCACAAATTGTTTCAATTCTGTGAACACCTTAGAAAGTTCTATAAAAAACCTCTTTCTTCAAAGTAAATCAAAAAAATTCCATATACGGTCCTACTCTATTACCTCTTTGTTTTACTATTCTCTACTTTTTACAAAACAATATGCAGCATTGTATTCTACATATAATCTCATCAAAAAGAGAAGTTGTCGTTTTCAACTTCTCTTCCTCATTATTTCATCAATATAAATAAGATAAACCTCTTTATACCCTCTTTTACCTCAGCATGTGCCAACAATCCTGTTGGCTTTTTCTCTTATTAAATACGAGAACGTAAATACGCATCAATAAATGGATCAATTTCTCCATCCATAACTGCTTGTACGTTACCCACCTCTGTATTTGTACGGTGGTCTTTCACAAGAGAATACGGGTGGAATACGTAAGAACGGATTTGGCTACCCCATCCGATTTCTTTTTGTTCCCCACGGATTTCATCTAATTGCGCTTGTTGTTCTTCTAATTTCTTTTGATATAATTTCGCTTTTAACATTTTCATCGCGTGCTCACGGTTTTTAATTTGAGAGCGCTCTGACTGACATGTTACAACCGTATTTGTCGGTGTATGCGTAATACGAACTGCTGAATCTGTCGTATTAATGTGCTGCCCACCAGCTCCACTTGCACGGTACGTATCAATTTTCAAGTCTTCTGTACGCACTTCAATTTCAACTTCATCATTGAACTCAGGTACAACTTCACAAGATACGAATGATGTATGACGACGGCCTGAAGAATCGAACGGTGAAATACGTACAAGACGATGTACACCTTTCTCTGCTTTTAAGTAACCGTAAGCGTTATGACCTTTAATTAATAAAGTAACACTCTTAATACCAGCTTCATCACCTGGTAAGTAGTCAACCGTTTCTACTTTAAATCCACGTTTTTCAGCCCAGCGTGTATACATACGTAATAACATAGAACCCCAGTCTTGTGACTCTGTTCCACCTGCACCTGGGTGTAATTCTAAAATAGCGTTATTTTTATCATAAGGATCGCTTAGCAGTAACTGAAGCTCATACTCATTCATCTCTTGAATTAAAGTTTTCACTTCTGACTCTAATTCCTCATGTAAATCCTCATCATACTCTTCTTTTAACAGTTCATGCGTAATTTCTAAATTTTCGAACGTCTCATCTAACTGACGGAAACTTCCAACCATATCTTTCAACGCATTCGCTTCATTAATTACAGCTTGTGCGCCTTGTTGGTCATCCCAAAATCCTGTGCCCATCATTTTTTCTTCTAACTCTGCAATTTGCTTTTCCTTAGTAGGGAGGTCAAAGAGACCCCCTAAAAGCCGCTAATCTCTTAGCCATTTTTTCTAATTCTTGCCTAATTTCTACTAATTCCATTTCCTTCACCTCTATGTAATTGCTGTTACTTTCATATGAAAACAAGGGAAACTCTCTCCGCTTATTACGGAGAGAGTTTAATCCTTTTTATTATACATTTTTGATGTAAAAGTTTGCAAAGCAGTCTGAACTACAGTTTCCTATTACTGCCCAATGCCACAACAGTTTTTATATTTTTTGCCACTACCGCATTTACATAAATCATTGCGTCCCATTTGGTCACCTTTTACAACCGGTTTTTTCTTCGCTTCTTCGCCATCGCTAGATGGATGAACAGCTTCACCTTGAGCAACTTCTTGACGCTCTAAGTTTTGTTCAATTTCAGCTTTCATAATGTAACGAGAAATTTCCTCTTCGATAGAAGCAATCATTGACTCGAACATTGCGAATCCTTCCATTTGATACTCACGAAGTGGATCAATTTGACCGTAAGCACGTAAATGAATACCTTCACGAAGATGATCCATCGCATCAATATGCTCTGTCCATTTCGTATCTACAACACGGAATACAACAACTTTTTCGAACTCACGCATTTGCTCTTCTGGCAGAAGCTTTTCTTTGTCGTTGTAACGCTCTATTAGCTTCGCGATAATTGGCTCGCTCATTTCCTCTGGAGCAAGGCGACGTAATTCTTCTTCTTTTACATCTCCTTCTTGCAGAAGGTTTGTATTTAAATAGTCAACAAGACCTTTAATGTTCCAATCTTCTTCAATTTCCTCTTGTGTATGAAGCGCAACAGCACGTTCTACCGTAGATTTCATCATACCTTCAATAATACTGCGTAAGTTCTCAGAATCCATTACTTCTTGACGCTGTTTGTAAATAACTTCACGTTGCTGACGAAGTACATCATCGTACTGCAGTAACTGTTTACGTGCATCATAGTTATTTCCTTCTACACGTTTTTGTGCAGATTCTACCGCACGAGAAACCATTTTACTTTCGATCGGCTGTGAATCATCCATACCAAGACGATCCATCATCGCTTTCATATTATCAGAACCGAAGCGGCGCATTAGTTCATCTTCCATAGACAAGTAGAACTGCGTTACACCAGGGTCCCCTTGACGACCAGCACGACCACGTAACTGATTATCAATACGACGGCTTTCATGACGCTCTGTACCGATAACTGCTAGACCAACGTTTTTAATATCGTCTCCAAGCTTAATATCCGTACCACGACCAGCCATATTCGTCGCAATCGTTACAGCACCTTTCATACCAGCTTCTGCAATGATATCTGCTTCACGCGCATGGTTTTTCGCGTTTAAAATGTTATGGCGTACACCTTTACGTGTTAACATTTTTGAAATAAGCTCTGACGTTTCAATTGCAACTGTACCAACAAGAATAGGTTGCCCTTGTTTATGACGATTTACAATATCCTCAACAACTGCATTGAATTTGCCTTCCATTGATTTGAAGATTAAATCAGCACGGTCATCACGAATAATATCTTTGTTCGTTGGAATTACGATAACATTCATATTGTAAATACTACGGAATTCTTCTTCTTCCGTTTTCGCTGTACCAGTCATACCAGATAACTTTTCATACATACGGAAATAGTTCTGGAACGTAATTGTCGCGAGTGTCATACTTTCATTTTGAATTTCTACGCCTTCTTTTGCTTCAATAGCTTGGTGCAAACCTTCGCTATAGCGACGACCTTTCATAAGACGACCAGTGAATTGGTCTACAATTACGATTTCGCCTTCTTGTACAACATAATCTGTATCAAGGTGCATAACAACGTGTGCACGAAGCGCCTGATTAATATGGTGAAGAAGTGCTACATGTTTTAAATCGAATAAGTTATCGATATGGAAAGCTTTCTCAGCTTTCGTAATACCATCTTCTGTTAACATTACATTTTTCGTTTTCACATCAAATGAATATTCTTTTTCATTTTCTAATGTACGAACGAATGCATTTGCAAACATATATAGCTCTGCTGATTTTTGAGCTTGTCCAGAAATAATAAGCGGCGTACGTGCTTCATCGACTAGAATAGAATCGACTTCATCGATAATAGCAAAATGAAGTGGACGCTGAACGCACTGCTCTCTATATAACACCATGTTGTCACGTAAGTAATCGAATCCAAGCTCGTTATTTGTGCTATACGTAATATCAGCAGCATAAGCAGCTTGTTTCTCTTCGCGCGACATACTGTTTAAGTTAATTCCTACCGTTAAGCCAAGGAACTCATGAAGTTGTCCCATTTCGCTCGCATCACGTTGCGCTAAGTATTCATTGACTGTAACAACGTGAACGCCTTTTCCTGTTAAAGCATTTAAATATACAGGTAAAGTAGACGTTAACGTTTTACCTTCACCAGTTTTCATCTCAGAGATATTCCCTTCATGTAAGGCAATACCACCCATTAACTGCACACCATATGGACGCATTCCAAGAACACGAGTTGCTGCTTCACGAACAACTGCAAAAGCTTCAGGAAGTAGATCGTCTACTGTCTCACCTTTTGTTAAACGTTCTTTAAATTCAAGCGTCTTTCCTTTTAATTGCTCATCAGTTAGTGGCTTAATAGATGATTCTAATGCATCAATTTGCTCAACTGTCTTCTGCATACGTTTAATTTGGCGTTGGTTAACATCGAACACCTTTTTTAAAATACCGATCATAGGGAATACGCTCCTCTTTTTATTAAAATAAAACTTCCGATTGCTTTTTTCTTTCTCTCTTTACAATCAGTCGTTATAAAAATCAAATATATGTTATGCCAATTTTTCTCCTAATTAAAAAAACTAAAATGTATAAACCTAATGATAATTGTAACACTTGTCTTATAACTATGACAACAATCGTCCAAATGTCTAGCCCTATATTCAGAAAAAGTTTGTATTTTATTTGTTCCAAAAAACTAATTTCTCTTCGCTACAAATTTTGTATTAAATCTAAGTAGTATTCTTTTAAGTTCTCTTTTAAAGAAGATGGCTCAATTATTTTTATAGTTTTACCAAAACTAGCTAGATACGAGATGATAAAGTTGATTTCAGCAGGCTCATAAGTTCCTATTAAATATGTCCCTTCATGTTCCTCCCATAATTTCATCGAAGGATATTGTTGTTGCTTAAATATCTCTATCCCCCTCGCAGTAATTGAGCATTTAAATTGAATAGCTTGTTCGGTTGCTTTCCAAAGACTATGTGCGTTATGTATATTTATATTTTCCAAATCCAGACTATCCTGAGCATCTACCATTTCTGACGACCTAATACGATCACAGCGAAACACTCGATAAGCCGATTTATCTAAATCGTAAGCCTGACAATACCAATAACCTTTTATTGCATAAATCGAAATCGGCTGAATACGGCGCATTGTCGTTTGTTTCGGCGTTACATAGTTTATAGTTAAAGCCCTATTTTGAACAGCAGCTAACAAAATCTCCTCTAGATGACCACATTCATGTGCTTGTTCCGAATGAAAAAAGGAAACTCTTTTTTGCAAGTTTTCAATTTGCTCACGCTGTTTTGATGAAACACTATCTAAAAACTTCTTATTGATGGAACGAAACGAGACTTGAAAGGGAATACTTACAAAACTACTTAGTGCTTGCATTGCAAAATAAAGCGCAAAAACTTCATGATTTGTAAATGAAATCGGTGGTAATGTCATCGTTTTTATTAAACGATACCCTCCATACCGACCATACTCCGCAAAAAGAGGCGCACCCATTTCCTCCAAAGATGCAATATCACGTAAAGCTGTCCTTTTTGAAATTTGAAATTCATCCATTAAATCTTTCAATGTGAATGTTTGTTTTTGATTAATAAAGCGTAGCATCTGATTTAAACGTTCAACTTTTTTCATAAACTCTCCCTATAGGTGCCAACTCGTGGCACCTTATATTTGTATAGTAATAAGTGTAAACATATATGAAGGAGGCAATACAATGAACTTTGAAGTAATCACTTTTTTATCATTAAATGGGCAAGGTGCTAAAGCAATCGCATTTTACGAACAGTATTTAGGTGCAAAAGTTTTATTTAAAAAGAATTATAAAGAAATGAAAGAAATAGATCCGAATTTCATATATAAAGAAAGCCAAGAACATTATATTACTCATTCCGTTTTACAAATTGGTACTAATAAAATTATGATTGCAGAACAGGCAGTGGATTCCACACGCCCTTGGCAATTAAGTAATAGCTCATCATTATGCATTCAATCTAAAGATTTCCAAACCATTGAAACACTCTATCACAATCTAATTCAACATGATGAGGTTTATATTTTAACACCTTTTGAAAAAAACTCCTTCAGCCCGGGTTATGCCATTGTGCGAGATCCTTTTGGAATAGTAATACAATTAACCGTGACAAAACATGACTTCTAAATTTCATTATGAATTAGCCATTAAAATTCATATCGACATTACAAGATAAGGAAGTAAAAAAACATCTAAAAAAAGCGTAGCCATTTTGGCTACGCTTTTGAATGATTATTTTGTTTCGATTAAACCATATTTCCCATCTTTACGACCATATACAACATTAGTTTCATTTGTATCAGCATTTGTGAAGACGAAGAAATTATGTCCTAGCATATCCATTTGTAAGATCGCTTCTTCAACGTCCATCGGTTTTAAATCGAATCGTTTTGTACGTACAAGTTCTAATTCATCCTCTTCTACCGCATCCAGAACAGCTACTGCTTCTGGAAGGATAAAGTTAGTTTTCACAGAACCTTTTTCACGTAATTTACGGTTTACTTTTGTTTTATGTTTACGAATTTGTCGCTCAAGTTTATCAACTACTAAATCAATCGCAGCGTACATATCGCTATTTGTTTCTTCTGCACGAAGTAATAAATCTGTAAATGGAATTGTTACCTCGATACGTTGCTTGTCAGAGTATACTTTTAAATTAACTTTAATCTCTGGGAATGTATCAAAATAACGCTCTAATTTACTTAGTTTTTTCTCTACATATTCCTTTAATGCTGGAGTTACTTCAATATTTTCACCACGAATGTTGAATTTCATAGATGAATTCCTCCTTTCAAGCCTATGTACTATAATTTCGACATTGGCTTAAAAACTCCTTCTAATTTTTTAAAAAATTAGTGGAATTGCGATTTTTTTATCGTTTTTTGTTGAAATGAAAAGATGCATCGTTTCTATCTTTATTTTATCCTATTAACATCGTGAATAACGAGTGTAACTGTGGACAATTGGTTACAGAAAAGAAACAACTTTTTGACAACTTCCCCAAAACAAACAAGCCCTTGTTACGAGCAAGAGCTTTCACCATCTATATAATGCTGCTAAAAATACAGCTCTATCTTTTCCAAAAACTTAATTTTTACAGTTTCACAACATTAGCTGCTTGTGGTCCACGTGCTCCATCAACAATATCAAACTCCACTTGTTGACCTTCTTCTAACGACTTATACCCATCTTGTTGAATAGCAGAAAAATGAACAAACACATCGTCACCATCTTCACGCTCAATAAACCCAAATCCCTTTTCTGCATTGAACCATTTTACTCGTCCTTGCATATTCATTCCATTCCCTTCACTCTTAAAATCAGGGCATTCGCCCCATATTCTGACTATAACGAATGACAAGACTGTAAGTCAAAGAAGACCTGTCGTCTTTTTATTACTCCTTTCGACATTCACATATTACCCTCTACAAAGCGTCAAACAAGAAACTTCTTTCGCTCCTCGATCATACAAAAGGCTTCCAATTTGCCTAACAGTAATTCCTGTCGTATACACATCATCCACAATTAAAACATGTTGCTCATGAAACATCTCTTCTCCCTGAAAATAAAAAGGATTAACTCCCGATATCCTTTCTTTACGCTTCTTCTTACTTTGTTTTTCAGTTTCTATTCTTCTTAATGATGTACCAGATATTTTGACAGGCAAACAAGAGGCTAATAACTCAGCTTGATTAAAACCACGTTCGTATTCTCGCTCTTCACTAAGGGGAACCGGAATGACAACTGAAACATTCGCAAAATATTTTTGAAAAAGACTTCGAAAAGACTGATGGAAAATATGCACTAATTCAGCATCTCCTCGAAATTTAAACTGTGCTAATATTTCTTTCATCCTTTCATCATACACATGCAACGAACGATTTATGAGAGACGGAAACCTCTGCTCGTTCGTCCACCTTATGCAGTCCATGCAAATATCCACGTTTTTATATTCAGCTTGTACAAGTTCTAAAGGTCGACCACACTCCTTGCAAATCTCTCCTATAATATAGGAAAGATTTTGTTCACATCTATCACATATATACTTTTTTTGAAGCTTAACAAAAAAAGTGCACCAACTAATTGCGCACGAAATATATTCATCACAAAGTAGACAATGCATTAATCTATCAACCCTTGTTCTTTAGCATTTTTATTCATACTTTGAATATGTTTTTTCGCGCGCACCATCGCCTCTGTCTTTCCATAATGAAAATAGATGACATCTCCATGCGGTTCATCAGAACTTCTACCAGCACGCCCTGCAATTTGAACGAGAGCACTTTCTGAAAATATTTCTTCCTCAGCCCCTAAAACTGCCACTTGTAAATTTTTCACAGTTACTCCTCGTTCCAAAATCGTCGTTGTAATTAATAAAGGGATTTCTCCCTTTCTGAAAGCTGCTACCTTCTCTTTTCTCGCCAGATCTTCTGCATGCACACCATCAATTTGGTTGTTTAATGATTTTAATAACTGGCTAATTTCCTCTACATATCGTACATGAGGAACAAATAGAAAAATGGGATATTGTTTAGATAAGTACATATTTAACCATTGTAATAAAGCACGAGGAATTTTTTTACGCATAAGACCCTTTTTCCAATTTCCGCACCACCGAAATAGTGGAACTGGCAATGGATGACGATGATAACGTCCTGAAATAATAACCCCTTTTTGCTTACCATTCCGCAATTTACGCTTCCACTTTTCATCTGGAGTTGCAGTTAAATAAATACGTGCTGCCTCCTCTTTCATCGCTTTGTTTACTGCATAATGCAACATCTTATCCGCATGATACGGAAAGGCATCTATCTCATCTACAATCATGACATGGAATGCTCTATAATAACGTAACAATTGATGTGTAGTTGCAACGATTAACGCCGCACCCTTTTCTCGGTCCACACTCCCTCCGTATAAAGCTGCTACATTTATATTTGGAAACACTTCTTGTAATCTTGGTGCTAATTCAAGTACAACGTCCGTTCTCGGTGTTGCAATACAAACTCTCTCTCCCTTTTGTAGTGCCTCTGCAATTCCGCGAAACAACATTTCTGTTTTTCCAGCCCCGCACACCGCCCAAATAAAAAATGATTCTTTCTGCTTAACAGCGTCAACGACACTTTGCGCAGCTAACTCCTGACCATCAGACAAAACGCCTTCCCACTGTAACGGATTCAAATAATTTTCTCCGCTTATTTCAGCAATACCGCGAACAAGTACAGTACATTCACTTACCCTGCCCATCGTTATGCACTTACGACAATACGCACATACTTTACTGCACCTTTTACATACAAATGATGCAAATAGTCGTTGCTCTATATTTCCGCAACGCTGGCACGTATATTTTGAAAATTTCTTAATTACACCTTGCACACAAACGACTTCTCGGTTCCTTTTCAAATGATCCAATTTATTCTGCAAATCTGAAGAAAGTTCTTCTAACAATAACTGTCTACCAGCTAACATCATCAATAACCACCTCCAGCACTACTATAAATCCTTCTCTTTATCTCGTAAAAACTCAAAAAAGCCGATAACCTACTTATAAAATAGTAAGCTATCGACTTTATACACGTTTTTTATTCAATTATAAATCCTAGAATCTACCGTATCCTAAGAAATGTTTTTGGTTGTACGAACTGTTAATATCACCGTACGCGATCCCTTTATCACTCGCATGAATCATTTGTCCATTCCCAACATAAATACCGATGTGAGATGGACCTGCTTTATAAGTACCTTGGAAGAATACTAAATCTCCAGGTTGTGGGCTACTTACTTTAGAAACTGAGTTCCAGTAACCTGCAACGTCTTGACGTCCTACACCAAAGATGTAAGAAATGAATCCACTACAGTCAAAACCACCGTTTGATGGAGATGCACTTGCCCAAACATAAGGCATACCTAAGTATTGTTGTGCTTTACCAATTACGCCAGGAACCGGAGTTGGAGTTGGACCTGGTGCTGGCTCTGGTTTTTTGTTTTCTGGTTTAGGTGTCTCTTTTTTAGGCTCTTCTTTTTTAGGTTCTTCTTTTTGAGCTTGTCCACCATTGTTTGCCGGTGCAGCTTGCTCTGCAGGTGCTTGTGCTGGCTGAGCTTGTGCCTCTTTAGCAGCTTGTTCTGCTTGTTTTTGAGCAGCAGCTTCTTGTGCCGCTTTTGCTTGCGCTTCTTCTTCCGCAATACGTTGTAATTGCAGTGCTTGTTTCTCAAGATCTTTCAATTGACTTTCCGTGCTTGTCATCGTAGTTACAACTGTATCCATTTTACCGCTTAAATCGTTTACCGCTGTTTCTTTTTTCTCTTTTTCAGCGTCAAGTTCTTTCTTAGCAGTTTCAATTTGAGCTTGTGCTTCTTTTAATTCTTTTTGTTTTTCTTTTACTGTCTCAACATCTTTTTTCACGTTCGTTTGATCTTCTTGTTGAGTTTTCATGATATCTTCGTCAGACTCAAGAATTTTAGACATAGAATTGAAACGATCCACTAAATCTGCAATGTTTTTAGAGTTTACAAGAACTTCTGTTACAACGTTCGTATTCGGTTGTTCTTGTAGTGCAACTAAACGTTTTCTTAATAACTCTTCACGTTTTGCAATCTTTGTTTGTAATTCTGCAATATCTCTATTTTTCTTTTCAATTAATTGCTCAGTGTCAGAAACTTTTTTCGTTGTTTCATCAAGTTTTGTAGCGTTCTCTTGAACAGACTTATCTAAACCTTGAATTGTTTTGTTTAAATCATTCATTTGTTTTTGTAGTTCATCACGTTCTTGTTGTTGTTTATGTAAAGTATCATTTTGTGTGTTAATTTGTGATTTCACGTCAGAAATTTTATCTTCCGCAAATACATTTGGTGTTAGCCCTGAAAACATTAACCCTGCAACTAATGCGCAAGATGCCATTTTTAGCTTTTTCATTTTATTTTTTACACCGCTTTCTTTTGTCATTTTCCGTATATAACCTATTAAAATTTATACCATAATTCGGGAGTTTTTTTGCTAATGTTACGGTTTTGTAAAATAAATGTAATATTACATTTATCTCTATAGCAAAGTATATCTAAATTTGTATATATATGTAGAATTTCAAGAGCCTTACGCCGTTTTTTATAGAATTGAAAAAAACGTAAGGGATTCCCTTACGTTTTGAAAATACTCCAATATGAATGAGATAGAAACGTTACTTCATCCATTTCTCAGCCCAATTTTGGACCTCATCCATAACACTTTCCAACGCTTTCCCTTTATCAGTTAAACCGTACTCGATTCTAACTGGTACTTCTGGGTAAACATTACGAACTACAATACCTTCACCTTCTAATTCCTTTAAACGTTCTGACAACATACGATCGCTCATATTCGGTATAATATCTGCGATTTCTCTGAAACGTTTTGGCTCTTCAAGCAAAGATTTAATAATTAAGCCAGTCCATTTCTTACTAAGCATTGTAAAAGCTGACTCAAACTTTGGACATAAACAAGAATTATGCTCCATATGTTTCACCTCTCTTCTATTATAAGATAGTTTCTTGTAAAAAGTAAGTAATAAAACTTTCCTCATTATTTAATTTTACGTACATTTTACCATTTCCAAATATTAACTTGTCAAATCTTCGTAAAATACCCGTAAAAAAACCCTCTTTAACAAGAGAGCTTTTACATCTTTATCACTTCGTATACCAGCCTAAACCAAGCGCACCTTCACCTAAATGCGTCCCAATTACAGCTCCGAAATAACTCGTACGAATTGTAACATGAGGGTATATCTCTTCTAATTCTTGTTTCCATTCATTAGCTTCCTCTTCACGATTCGCATGAATAATAACAGCCTCCATAGGCACACCTTTACTTGCCTGCTCGTCAAAGATTTCAACGATACGCTTTAACGCTTTTTTACGCGTACGAATTTTTTCGAATGGAATAATTATTTTATCTCTAAAGTATAATACTGGTTTTACTTGTAACAAACTGCCGATGAAAGCTTGCGCGCTATTTAATCTTCCACCGCGTTGTAAATGATGTAAATCATCTACTACAAAATAAGCATCCATCGTTTTTTTCATTTCATCAAAGCGAGCGATAATCTCTTCTGGAGCTTTCCCTTCACCTGCTAATTTCGCACCTTCACGCACGTAAAATCCTTGTACTTCACAACTAATTTCAGAGTCGTACGTATATACATCGATACCATCTACCATCTGTCCAGCTGTCGTTGCCGTTTGGTATGTACCACTAATTCCACTGGAAAGGTGAATGCTAATAACTGCATCATATTCTTTAGATAACTCTTCATATAACTCTAAAAATTTTCCAATTGCTGGTTGCGAAGTTTTCGGAAGTTCTTCTTGTTCACGTACTTTTACGTAAAAATCATTTGCTGAAATTTCAGCCTCTTCTTGACAAGATTCCGTTCCAAACACAACGTTTAATGGAATCATATATATATTGAGTTCATCACGAATATGCTTCGGTATATATGCTGTACTATCAGTAACAATAGCTGTTTTCATTTTCGTACCTGCCTTATAAAAAATTTTTATCCCCTAATTTTACACGAAAACTAGAAAAGGTGCATCCATACATAAAAATGCCGGTTAGAAACTACAATCACCCACTCGACAAATTACAACAAAAAGATAAAATACTCATCAAAAATTTCAACATATTTGCAAAAAATGTTTGAATATAAAAACAACCGCTTTTAAAATGTAAAGTACTAGTCATTTTGAAAGATAGGGGCGTATACCATTGTTATTACAATATTTAACAATTAAAGGCTGCGGTGAGCACGAGATTGTCATTCAAAAATCAAGGTTCATTTGCTATGTAAGTCGAGCCACAACTGAAGAGGAAGCCCAAGAATTTATACAAAAAATAAAAAAACAACATTGGAATGCAACACACAATTGTTCCGCATATTTAATCGGTGAACAAGATCAAATTCAAAAAGCAAACGATGACGGAGAACCAAGTGGTACCGCTGGTGTACCTATGTTAGAGGTATTAAAAAAACGAGGTCTAAAAGATACTGTCGTTGTCGTCACGCGCTATTTTGGTGGTATTAAGCTTGGTGCTGGTGGATTAATTCGTGCATACGGAAAATGTACAAGTGAAGGACTTAATCACGTAGGCATTGTTGAGCGAAAACTAATGCGCGTTATGCAAACAGAAATTGATTATACATTGCTTGGCAAAGTTGAAAATGAATTACGTAATTCAGAATATGCCATTAAAGATATACATTATCTCGAAAATGTCACATTCGATACGTATGTAGAAGAAAATCAAAAACAAACATTTACAAATTGGATGATTGAATTAACAAACGGGAAATGTACAATTAAAGAAGGAGATATGTTGTACTTAGAACAAGACGTTAACTAAGAATAGCTAACTTATCCCCTTTAAAGATTAATGTAGTGAATTAATTCCCTACAGATAAACTAAGGAGATTATATATGGAAGAACGTTATTATCATCTCCAAAATAGCAGAATAAAAAAGAAACGTAGAAGAAAATTTTTCTACTTCCTTATATTCGCATTTTTATTTGGTAGCGTAGGACTTTATATGTTAAATTCCTACACTTCTCTCATGGGGATGTACAGTGGATTTAGCCGTGAAAAATCTAAATTACGAGCAGAAGATGTGGAAATCACAAAAAAACCTTTCACAATACTCATTATGGGTATTGAAGATTATGCAACTGACGGTCAAAACGGTCGAACAGATTCACTTATGTTCGCGACAGTTAATCCAAACTCAAAAAAGGTTTCACTTATGAGTATCCCGCGCGATTCTCGTGTTAAGATTGTTGGTAAGAATAAAGAAGACAAAATTAACGCTGCTCATGCTTACGGTGGAGAAAAAATGACAATCGACACCGTCGAAGAGTTTTTAAAAGTTCCTGTTGATCATTATATTAAAATTGATTTCCAAGGATTTAAAGGTATCGTTGATGCTGTTGACGGTATTACCGTTGATGTCCCCTTCGATTTTTGGGAACGCTCTGACGTGGATTACTATAAAAAAATCCAATTTAAACAAGGTCAACAGAACTTAAACGGTGAAGAAGCACTCGCATACGTCCGTATGCGAAAGCAAGATCCTAACGGTGATTATGGTAGAGCTGCTAGACAAAGACAAGTACTGGCTGCTGTTGCCCAAAAGCTAAACTCTGCTTCTACCGTATTTAAAATTAAAGATTTAACAAAGGTAGTTGGAAAATATATAAAAACCGATATTCCTATTTCAGACGGACTTGCTCTTTACAATAAAATTTCTGGATTCGATCCTTCTACAATACAAACGTTAAAACTTGAAGGAGAAGACAGAAAAATTGGCGGTATTTATTACTTCCTTCCAGATCCAATCAGTGTAGAGACTGTACGTAACGAAATTGAAAAGGAAATAGGAGAAAAAGCAAAAGTTCCAACAGAGACTACGAAAAATGAGAATACAAATTCCGATTCAAATTCTAACTCCAGCGCAAAAGCAAAGAAGGAGTCGAGTGAGAACAAAACACCACCGCCTCCTCCCCCTTCTACAAATGCTCATGCAGAGTGGATTATGAGGAATCAACAATAATAAAAGAGAGCCAAATCACATACGATTTGGCTCTCTTTTCATTTACCCTGATTGGTGCGGGCTAATAATCAGTGGGGGATATCCCCCACTGATCAAAATTTCACTTTACTTCTTGAAGTGTTGTAAAATCGCTTCTACAATACGCTCTGATGCACGACCATCGCCATAAGGATTAGATGCTTTCGTCATCTTATCATGAGCTTCTTTATCTGATAACAACTCATCAGCAAGACCAAAGATTGTTTCTTCATCTGTTCCTGCTAATTTCAGTGTACCTGCTTCGATACCTTCTGGGCGTTCCGTCGTATCACGAAGAACAAGAACCGGTACACCTAGTGATGGTGCTTCTTCTTGTACACCACCAGAATCAGTTAACATTAAGTATGAACGAGCTGCTACGTTATGGAAATCAATTACATCTAACGGCTCAATTAAATGAATGCGGCTATGCTCGCCTAAAATATCATTCGCTATTTCGCGAACAACAGGATTCATATGTACAGGGTATACAACTTGTACATCTTCGTGCTTATCAACAAGACGCTTAATTGCACGGAACATATTGCGCATTGGCTCTCCTAAGTTTTCACGACGATGTGCTGTCATAAGTACAAGACGATCGTTTCCAAGCTTCTCGAGCACCGGATGACTATAAGTTTCTTTTACAGTCGTCTTCAGTGCATCGATTGCTGTATTTCCTGTTACGAAAATGCGTGACTCATCTTTATTTTCTTTTTGTAAGTTCGTTGCTGATTTTGTTGTAGGTGAGAAATGAAGATCTGCTATTACACCTGTTAATTGACGATTCATCTCTTCTGGATATGGAGAATACTTATCCCATGTACGAAGCCCAGCTTCAACATGTCCTACTGGAATTTGATTATAGAAAGCAGCTAAGCTCGCAATAAATGTCGTCGTTGTATCACCATGTACAAGTACGATATCAGGCTTCGCTTCTTTCATTACTTTATCTAAACCTTCTAAACCACGTGTTGTGATATCAATTAACGTTTGACGATCTTTCATGATATTCAAATCGAAATCTGGTGTAATTCCAAAGATATTTAATACTTGATCTAACATTTGACGATGTTGTGCTGTTACAGTCACAATCGATTCGATTTTTTCTGGGTGCTTTTGCAACTCTAATACAAGAGGTGCCATTTTAATTGCTTCTGGTCGTGTCCCGAAAATTGTCATTACTTTTAAACGTTCAGTCATTTCATTTCCCCTTTTCTTTCACTAGTTACAACTTCTATTATCGCATATAAAAATATGCATGTGAAAATACACTTTTTAACGCACCTGAGAAACATTACTATTGCAGACGTCTTTTCGCCCAACTGAGTAATAATCTAACCTATGCTTCTTGGCATCCTCATTAGTATAACAATTTCTCCCATCAAATAGAATAGGCTCCCTCATAAGCTGTACATACTTCTCTAGTGGATAATTTCGAATTGATTCCCATTCTGTTACGATAAAAATTGCATCTGCCGCTCTAATCGATTCGTCTATACACTCAGCGTATCGTATAGCATTTCCAAATACACCTTTTACATTTTGAATAGCCTGCGGGTCATATACAACCACATCCGCACCTATATTAATTAATTCTTGTATTATAATAAGAGATGGCGCCTCCCTAATATCGTCAGTATTCGGTTTGAATGCTGCACCAAGAACCGCAATCCGCTTCTTCTTCATATTTATCATTTTCTTCGCTTTTTCAATTAACAACAACTGTTGTTTATTATTCACTTCAATGACTGCTTTCAACAAGTGAAAATCATGAGAAACATTCCCTGCAATTTGCACAAGTGCTTTCGTATCTTTCGGAAAACAAGACCCTCCATATCCAATACCTGCATTTAAAAAAGATGCACCAATTCTCTTATCCATCCCCATCCCTGTAGATACATCTAATATATCTGCACCCACCTGCTCACATATATTGGAAATCTCATTAATAAAACTAATCTTCGTAGCCAAAAAAGCATTAGATGCATATTTAATCATCTCAGCACTTCGAATATCCGTAATATACGTTTGTAAGCTTAATTTGCTGTACAAATGTTCTACTTTCCTTGCTGCTTCCTCACTACATGCTCCAATTACGATGCGATCACCATGAAAAAAATCATAAATACCAGAACCTTCCCTTAAAAATTCTGGATTCGATACGATATGTAATTCGTGTCTACCTTGTAGCTTCTCCTCAATCCATTCTCTCATCACATCATTTGTACCTACTGGAACCGTACTTTTCGTAACAACAATAATATCGTTATTCACATATGCTCCAATATCATCACAAGCACTACGAATATACGTTAAATTTGTTGTTCCATCTAATAAAGATGGCGTTCCAACTGCAATAAATATAAACTCTACATCATTAAATGCAGTTGATCTGCTTGCTGTAAAAGTTAAATGATTGTTCTCATACTCTTCATTTATTAATTCATTTAATCCACACTCATAAATAGGTAACTCGCCTTGTATGATCCGTTCAATTTTTTCACTATTTATATCAAAACATGTGACTGAATGTCCCAATTTCGCCAATCCTACTCCTGTAATCAATCCAACATATCCGGTACCTATTATCGTAATTTTCATTTTCCTTTCGCACAGGAATATATATAAGAAAATATACGAATACATAGAAGCCCCCCTGTGCTTCCCCCTCTCTCACTAAAAATAAGAAAACTTCTTTTCTTCTTTATTATATGAATTGTCTTTTTATTCATTTTTAAGATTTTGTAAATTTAAATGATGCAATATATATAAAATGTAAATTCCCATATTTTAACACGGAACTTACTCATTTTTACGTGCAACACTTATAATAAAATACTTGTTATATACGAGGCAGATACACTGTCATATTTCAAGTCGCAATATGAACAACCTTCTCAAACGATCCAACATTCTATATACAGTTGTCATATATTCTATGCACTTCCATTTACAGCTAAAAGAAAAAAAGATTGAATTCTAATCTTTTTGTGATACCATATGTTATGAGCCTGTAAATAAACATCATAATTTTCAGATAAATACAATTAGAAAAATTACGTTAAACTATAAAAGGTGGGGTATTAATGGACTCACAAGTGATTTATGCCATTTTGGCATCTTTCATCACTGTACTCGTCGTTACTCCTTTAGTTATTAAATTAGCTTTCAAAATAGGAGCAACAGATAAACCAAACGCACGTAAAGTACACCAAAAAATTATGCCTCGTCTTGGCGGGTTAGCAATTTTTATCGGTGTAGCTGTAGGATTTGTTGTCGGTGGATTGTACGAACAAAGAATGCTATCGATAACTTTAGGTGCTATCATTATTGTTATCATCGGGATTTTAGATGATATGTACGAACTATCTGCGAAGGTAAAATTCGGTGGACAACTATTAGTTGCCATCATGATTGTAAAAAGTGGATTATTAGTGCAAGTATTATATATTCCAATCCTTGGAGATACTGAACTCGGATGGCTCGCTTATCCAATTACAGTATTTTGGATTGTAGGTATCACAAATGCCATCAACTTAATTGATGGATTAGATGGATTATCCGCTGGGATTTCATCTATCGTACTTGCAACGCTAGCATATATGGCCTTCGTTAGTCCGTGGGGTACTGGAGCGGCTATTATATTACCTCTAGCACTGATTACATTAGCAAGTACAATTGGATTTTTATTCTATAACTTCCATCCAGCAAAAATTTTCATGGGAGATACAGGAGCACTATTTTTAGGATACTGTATTTCTGTTATTTCGTTACTTGGATTATACAAAAGCGTAACGTTATTCAGCTTTATCGTTCCAGTTATCATTTTAGGTGTACCTGTATTTGATACGACATTTGCAATCATCCGCCGTATCGTCAATAAAAAGCCTATTTCAGCACCAGATAAGTCGCATTTACATCACCGTTTACTTGCAATGGGATTCTCTCATCGTAAAACGGTACTAATTATTTACGCACTTGGTATTTTCTTTAGCGTAAATGCAATCATTTTCAGTAGTGCGACATTATGGTTATCCATTATTCTTCTTTTCGTTTTAATCTTCTTTACAGAAATTATTGCTGAAGTAATCGGTCTTGTACATGAACGTTACAAACCAATTATTTCCTTCTATAAAAAAGTGAAAAAACGCGAAGACTAATTGTAGTATAGCCTTTACTTTTATGAACTATTCAAATAGCATCCTCTTTTTCATAAGAGGATGCTATTTTTTATTTTTTAATCCTTATTCCCCATTTCCAAAATATAGATTGTTTGAGAGTGCCTCTATTGGAGAAAGATATACGTATAACGAAAAAAGCATCAAATTTTCGTTTTTACATCTTGATTGTCAAACTGAGGGTGAATGTTATGATCAAGCGATTACTTCAATGTATAATTTTATTTTTAACTATTACTATGTACGCATCATCTAATACGGAAGCAACTACAGACATTCAAGCAGAAGATCAACAAAGCACTCAAACTACCTCTCCTACAAAAAAAATTGCGTACTTAACATTTGATGACGGACCGAATAAATACACACCACAAATTTTAAATATTTTAAAAGAGAAGAACGGAAAAGCAACTTTCTTCGTTATTGGCGGAAAAGTGCCACATTATAAAAAAACGATGGAGCGATTGATTAAAGATGGACATTATATTGGTCTCCATAGTATGTCACATGATGTAAAACGTCTTTATACTGGCGATCCATCAATTTTAATTGAAGAAATGGATCAAACCCAGAATATTGTCTGGCAAGTTACACATCTAAATACACATCTCGTTCGTGTCCCATACGGTAGCATGCCTTATTTAAAAAAGAATTACCGCGACGCACTCGTATCTTCCAAGTATAAAATGTGGGATTGGACAATTGATACATATGACTGGAAAAGCTATGATAATCCTTCCGCAATACTAGAAAGAGTGCGGAATCAAAGCGATGAACAAGTAGAGGTTATTTTAATGCATGATTCTAGTGTCACAGTGCAAATACTTCCAAAAGTAATTGATTATTTGCAATCACAAGGATATCAACTACTTCCCTACAATCCATCTTCACATCTCGAAGTGAATTTTTGGAAAGACACAAGATTGTAACAGCTTTAGTGCTTATATACTAAAGCTGTTTTATTTTTCTCTTCCCACACTTCCCATTTTTGTGTAAAATTTTAAATAGTGATGAAGTTTCGAGGTGAATAGAAATGAAACGAATAGATCTCATTTTTAACGCAATACAAAAAGGGAATTATACAGAAGGTGTAACAGCATCAGAACTCGCTACACTTCTACAGTTAGACCGTGCAAATGTTAGTAGCGACTTAAACAAGCTCGTGAAAGATAATCGTTTATTAAAAACGATTACACGTCCTGTCCGTTTTTATATAGAAACGAATACTTCATTGGAAACGCATTCAACAAAGAGTACTTCATTAGATACATTTGCAATTGAAAATACAAGCCTAAAAATTGCAATTGAAAAAGCAAAAGCTTCTATTCTCTATCCTCCAAACGGTATGCATACTTTACTACTTGGAGAAACAGGTGTCGGAAAATCGATGTTCGCTTCTTTAATGCACGAATATGCAATTGAAGTGGAACAACTTCCAAAAGATGCGCCTTTTATCGTCTTTAACTGTGCTGATTATGCAAACAATCCACAACTACTACTTGGACAGTTATTTGGGATAAAAAAAGGAGCTTATACAGGTGCCAGTGATCAAAAAGGTTTAATTGAAAAGGCCCATGAAGGAATCCTTTTCTTAGATGAAGTACATCGTCTCCCTCCAGAAGGACAAGAAATGCTCTTCACATTTATTGATCGCGGAGTATATCGCCGCCTTGGAGAAACAGAAAATGAACGTAAGGCACAAGTATTAATTATTACTGCAACAACAGAAGAACCAAACTCATTTTTATTAAAAACATTTACAAGACGTATTCCAATGACCGTTACGCTTCCACCACTTCGTGAGCGAACGCATAAAGAACGCTTTGCTTTGTTGCAACTATTTTTCACAAATGAAGCGATTCGGCTACGAAAAGAGATTCATGTTAGTCCAAACGCAATGCGATCCTTCGTCTTTTACAATTGCCCAAATAACATTGGTCAATTGAAAACAGATGTACAAATTGCCTGCGCGAAAGCTTATTCTGATTTCGTAACAAAAAAACGTGATTCTGTCGGTGTTTCAAGTACAGATTTACCTTGGTATATGAAAGAAGGACTGTTTATCGAAAGAAAGAGCCGTCACCTATACCAAATACCAAATGAAACATTTGTATTTACAGGTGATGAAGGCTGGAGCAAGCATAAAACAGAAGATGAAAAACGTTCTTCTATTTACGATTATATTGATTATAAATATGAAGAACTTCAAGCACGCGGCATTGAAGAGGAAGAATTGGAATTACTAATAGAAAATGATATTCAAAGTTTTTTCGTTCAATATTTTAACCAAATGTCTAAAAAAACAAGTCATGAAAATGTTTTTAAAATTGTGGACCGTAATATCGTTTCCGTATGTGAAAAAATTGCAGAACTAGCTGAAAAACATTTATCTAAGACTTTTGATGAAAAAGTGTTTCTTGCATTAAGTTTACATGTACAGACAACTCTACAACGTTTACAAAGCGGGAAGCAAATTCATCACCCACAATTGAATCAAATTCGTACGAAATATAAAGAAGCTTTTTCCGTAGCTATGCAATGTATTCAACTGTTAGAAGAAGAATTACAAATAACAATGCCTATTGATGAAGCAGGCTTCTTAACAATGTTCTTCGTTGTTGACCCAATTCCTGCCTCACAAACAGAAGTAAAAGTATTAATATTAGCGCATGGTAATGGCATCGCAACAGAAATGGCAAACGTCGCAAACGAACTTCTCGGTATTGATGAAGTAACTGGTATCGATATGCCCTTGCATGAATCACCGAAAGATTTCTTAGAGCGTGTTAAGGTGTATATGAAAACACTTCAAAATGTAAACGGGCTTCTCTTACTTGTTGATATGGGATCTCTCGCTTATATTGGTGATATATTAGAAACTGAATTCAAAATTCCTGTACGTGTTCTTTCCATGACGAGCACACCACACGCACTAGAAGCAGCTCGAAAAGCTCAGCTTGGCTACTCATTAGATGCACTATATGAAACAGTGAAGAACTTAACGCCGTTCTATTTAAATGTACAAGAAGAAAAGAAAAAGCCGCTGTCACCAATGAAATCTGTTATTTTAACAGCTTGCTTAACTGGCGAAGGAAGTGCTTTAGCAATTCAAAAAATGTTAGAGAACTATTTACGCTTTGATAAAGACTTAATTGAAATTATTCCGATTAGTATCGTTCACGAAAAAGATTTAACAAAAATGATCGAGAACATAAAAAAAGAGCGTAATATCATTTGTATCGTCACAAATTTCGATGTGCAAGTACCATGCTTAACATACCACTTCCAAGACATTGTGAACTACACAGCGATTCAGCCAATTCAAGAATTAATTACGTATGAAGAAACATATGCGAAAATGGCTGATATTCTTGAACAACAAATGCAGCGTAACGATGGCGCATTACTTATTAAAACAATTCGTTATGCATTAAATACAATTCAAGAATTAATTTCTTTACAGCTAACTCCTGACAGTTTAATGGGTGTGATTTTGCATATGAGCTGCATGGTTGACCGTCTTCAAAAAGGCGAAAGTCTCCTCCCTCATCCTGATAAAGAGAAACGCAGACAAGATGAGTACTGGATGTACATGAAAGTAAAAAAAGCATTGCAACCTATTGAAAATACATTTGAAATACAAATACCAGATGACGAAGTATTTTATGTAATGGACTTCTTCATCAAAAATCAACCTGTAAAAAATTGATCTAGGCAGTTTTTAAATATATCGACCGTAACCTGGATTATATCAGCGATTTTTTAAATATATCGATTTATCGACAATAATCGCTAAAATTTGCACCTTATAGCAGAAAAGGCTGTTCCAAAATGTGGACAGCCTTTTTTCTATTTCTTTACTTTCCTTATTCTCCCCCTGATTTCGCCCTTCTTATTGGACTTCGTATAAACATTTACATATACATTCGCCTCAATGATTTCTTGAAGTAGGCTATCAAACGCTCTCCCCTGTAAAGGTCCTTCAAAATCCTCCACATTGACTACACCGGTCACGACTCCTTCACTTACACTAATACCTTGCTTTAGCGGACCAAACAAATTTAAAACAACTGGACCAATTTGATCCGCTTTTCCTAAATGAATTTGGCATGATGTAACCTTTTCGATGTTTTTCAATATGACCCGATATTGCAACTTCTTTAAATCCTCACTAAAAATAAACTCTGTTACACCATAAGCTTCTGTATTTACAGGAGGTATTTCCCTCTTCCCTGTTAACCTAGCAAAGAAATGTGTTGTCATACGGGCATTCTCCTTATATAAATTTCCCAGCACTACTTCTACTACTTTATGGTTTAGACATAATCATTTATGACTTTTTCAAGTTTTAATTACGAAGAAAAGATTCACACAATCTTTACATTAGAATCGTTCCTTTTGCTTTACTACCTCTTGTATAATGCACATAGAAAAACATTCTAGGAGGTGCTTTTGAAAAATAACAAATACACTTTTCACACATTATTAGAGATTTTTCTCGTCTCATTTAAATTAGGACTTACTTCATTTGGTGGCCCCGTCGCCCATCTCGGCTATTTCCACCACGAATACATACAAAAAAGAAAATGGATGGATGAAAGAAGCTATGGAGATTTAGTAGCACTATGCCAATTCCTCCCTGGCCCTGCTAGCAGTCAAGTCGGTATGGGGATTGGATTACTAAGAGGTGGTTTATTAGGAGCTATTGTTTCATGGATTGGATTCACGCTACCGTCTGTGCTTGTTTTGGTTTTCTTCACCTCGTTCCTTAATCAGTTCGATCTTGGAAGTGCTGGCTGGATTCACGGGCTAAAACTTGTAGCAGTCGCTATTGTCGCTCATGCCATATGGGGAATGGCACAAAAATTAACACCCGACCGAAATCGTGCGACCGTTGCGATTGTAACTGCCGCAATCGCCTTACTATGGCCAAACAGCTGGACACAAGTCATTCTCATTATAATATCTGGCTTTATTGGTTGGTTTTTATATCGCAATCAACCAATTAGCCAATCTCAAAATATAAAAGTACCTATTTCAAAAACGATAGCAGTCTCTTGTCTCGTCTTATTCTTCGGACTATTACTACTGCTACCAATATTAAGACCATTCTCTTATTACATCGCTTTATTTGATAGTTTTTATCGCTCTGGCGCACTTGTATTTGGAGGCGGACACGTCGTACTTCCCCTTCTTGAAGGTGAGTTCGTACAAAACAGCATGATGACAAAAGAACAGTTCCTAGCTGGATATGGATTAACACAAGCCGTACCAGGACCACTATTTACATTCGCCTCTTATATAGGCGAAGTGCTAAATGGAACCGCCGGAGCAATTGTTGCAACAATCGCGATCTTTCTTCCTGCCTTCTTGCTCGTTATTGGCGTCTTACCATTTTGGGACAGTGTAAGGAGAGTATCCTACATACAAGGCGCACTACTTGGAGTGAATGCAGCCGTTGTCGGTATTTTACTAGCAGCTTTTTATGATCCAATTTGGACGAGTACAATTATGAATTCTGTAGATTTCGTTTTTGCTTCTCTTCTATTTTGCTTACTCGCTTTTTGGAAAACGCCACCTTGGGTTATCGTTATACTCGGAGCCTTTGGTGGATATGTTCTATCCATTTTATAAACCTAAAAAAACGACGGCCCTATTTAGCCGTCGTTTTCCTATTAAAACTTCACAAGTTCTATTCCTTCAGGCAACTCGCTCTCCGTTAAAATACGCAATTCTTTCACACGATCCATTACGTAAGAAGAACGTTTCACAAGCTCTGGGTCAATATAAGCTGGATGCACCATAATTTCTACCGTTTGTTCACCCTGCACCCTTTCTTGTAACTTTACAAAGTAATCTTCCGTCACACCATCCGCGTAAAAGTCACTGTAAAACACGTCAGAAAACGGGCGTACCGCTCTCTCTTCCTCACAACGACGAATTGGAACATTATATTTAGCCGCTAATCTCTCAAGAACATCGTGCAAAATCGGTAATCCATGCACGTGATGATGACTATCTAAATGAGTTGGTGTTAATCCGTAAGAGAGGAATTTCTCAATTTGAGCAGTCCACTCCCTCTCAACTTCCTCTGGATTTACTTTCCCTTCCCATACGACGCTTTGTTTATGAAACAATCCATCGCTACTTACAAGTGATGGTACGTCTCCAAGAAGTGGTTTCCCTGCTGTTAATACGAGATGCACTCCTATCCCTAACGTTTTATACTCTTTCGCTAAGCTTACAGCATGTTCTGTCCCTGGCATATTCATCATCATCGTCGTTGAATTTACAAGTCCATTTTTATGTCCATCAATAATTCCGTAATTTGTACCTTCTGTAAGACCAAAATCATCTGCATTTACAATTAGCTTAATCATCGTAATACCTCCTACTAGAATTAAAAAAAGCGGGCTAAATAGCGCCGCTTTTATTTCTCTATCTTTTTAAAGAATTGTGGAAGATGCTCTTTATGTGCTTCCAACATTTCATCTAAAATTTGTTTTGCAACTTTATCTGATGGTACAAGTGGATTAATTGTCATAGCAAGCAGCGCTTTATGATAATCCCCTGTAACAGCAGCTTCAATTGTTGTGCGCTCAAATGATTTAATTTGCTGTACTAAACCGCGAACCGGTACTGGAAGATCTCCAACCGCAATTGGTTTTGGACCTTCTTTCGTAATAATACAGTTCACTTCAACAGCTGAATCATGTGGCAAGCTTGCAATTGTTCCGTTGTTTCGTGTATTAACAGGCTGGATATCACCTTTATTATTGTAAATAGACGTAATTAAGCTACATGCTGCATCACTATAATAAGCTCCGCCACGTTTTTCTAATTGTGGTGGCTTAATATCTAAATTCGGGTCTTTATATAACTCGAATAAATCATCTTCTAATTGTTTTACTACTTCTGCACGTGTACCTTTTTCAATCGAAGCTTCTTTCTCTTCTTCTAACATTTCACGTGTTTTGTAGTAGTAACGATGGTATGGACATGGAATTGCACGAAGACCGCGAATAAAGTCTGGCTCCCAGTTAAGCGCAGCGATATTTTCCATCGTAATTTGCTTTTCTGGATCTGTTACAAGCTCTAACACACGATCCATTACACTTACTCCGTCTAAGTATACATCTAATCCGTATACCATATGATTTAAACCTGCAAAATCAACGTGGACACGACTTGCATCTACTTCAAGTAATCTCGCAAGACCCATACGAATTCCGATTGGAACGTTACACAGACCAACTACTCTTTGAATATTTGTATAACGAAGAACAGCTTCTGTTACCATACCTGCTGGGTTCGCAAAGTTAATTAACCATGCATTCGGACAAAGCTCCTCCATGTCCTTACAAATATCTAAAATAACAGGAATCGTTCTCAGCGCTTTAAATAAACCACCAGGACCATTCGTTTCCTGACCAATCACATCATATTTTAATGGAATTGCTTCATCTTTTGCACGAGCTTCTAATAAACCAACGCGAAGCTGTGTTGTTACAAAGTCAGCATCCTTTAATGCCTCGCGGCGATCAAGCGTTAAATGTACCTCGATTGGTAAACCAGATTTTTTCACCATACGTTTCGCTAAGTTACCAACGATTTCTAACTTTTCTTTTCCTGCCTCAATATCTACTAACCAAATTTCACGAACAGGAAGCTCATCATAACGTTTAATAAATCCTTCAATTAACTCTGGTGTATAACTAGATCCACCGCCGATTGTAGCAATTTTAATTCCAGTCATGCTTTATTCCCCTTTCGCTTCTAACTTTTTATAAAGGTCAATAAATTCTGCCGCTAATTCTTTCACTGTAATCGCATTCATTAAATGATCTTGTGCATGAATTAAAAGAACACTAATCTCTGTTTTTTCTCCTCTTGCTTCTGATTGTATGAGCTCTGTTTGGAAATGATGCGCTTCATTAATCGCTTCTTTCGCCTTTACCATCGCTTCATCAGCTTCTGCCATTTTCCCCTGTTTGGCAAATTGAAGTGCCTCCATTGCAAAGCTTCGTGCATTACCACTATTTAAAATCAATTGGAATGGAATTTGTTCTGCTGTAGTCATCATAATTACCGCCCTCTCTATAAGGTTCAACCGATTTAAATACCCCTTCAGTTTGAACATGTCTATTAAATTATTATTTTATTAATGATAGTTTGGTGTTCTTATAGATGTATTTCATCTTTTTGAACATGATATAAAGGTGATTGTTCTCACAGACAATATTGTCTGTGAGAACAATCTTTATGTTACATAGGTACAGAGTTGTTATTTCCTTGCGTTGCTGCTTTTTCAGTACGAACAACTGAACGGTCACATAACACAACGAATGGATAATAGATTACCATCGCAATTACAAAGTTGAATAACTGTAGAATTGCACCTGAAATATGTCCACCTGTTACAAGATAACCACTAATAATTGGTGGTGTTGCCCATGGAATCATCACAACTGTTTTTGGTACCCAACCAATAGATATAGCTGTATAAGAAGTAATTACTAATACAATTGGTGCTAGAATAAACGGTAAGAATAAAATCGGATTTAAGATAATTGGTGTACCAAAGATTACGGGTTCATTAATGTTGAATGCACCTGGACCAATTGATAAACGAGATACACCGCGTAATTGTGCACTTTTTGCTACAAGTAATACCACTACTAAGAACGCTAATGTTGCACCAGAACCACCAAGATATACAAAAGTATCAAAGAATGGTTTTGTAATAATGTTTGGAACATCAAATGCAGATGTACCACCTTGGAATAACTTCATGTTTTTCTCTAATGCCGGTAAGTATAATGGCTCAATAATACCACCAACGATATTTGGACCATGTAAACCGAAGAACCAAAGAAGATGAACAAGGATTACAATGACAATTGCACTTGGTAATGTCCCCGCTAAACTTTGCAGTGGTGATTGAATCGTATTAAAGATAAATTCATGAACACTTGTACCAGCTAATTTCACTGCTAATTGAATACCTGCAACTACTGTTAAGATAACAAATGCTGGAACTATAGCTGCGAAAGATCTTAAAACTGCTGGTGGTACTCCATCAGGCATTTTAAAAGTAATGTTTCTTTGTACAAAGAAACGGAATACCTCAGTAACAAGGAGTGCCACAATAATTGCTACGAATAACCCTTGTGCACCTGTCCAAGCTAAGTTCAATCCGCCTTCTTTCGGTGTTGTTGGCGTAAGAATAATTAACGCACCAAATGAAATAATACCTGCTGACAAACCATCAACGCCGTAAGATTTTGCTAAGTTATAACTTGTTGTAAATGCTATGATTAGTGCTAGAATTGCGAAAGAACCAGTCCACATTCCACCGCCAACTTGTTTCCACGTTTCACCAAACAAACCTTTCATGAAATCTTGGAAAGCTTCAGATGGAAAACCATTAATTAGTGATGCCAGTGCACCAACTAAAATAAGTGGCATAACTGCAATAAATCCGTCACGGATCGCAGCTAAGTGACGTTGCGATCCGATTTTACCAGCGACAGGAACAATATACTTCTCCATGAATGCAATAAACTTTTGCATTTCGCTTCCCCCCTAATTATTTTTTAAGTGTTAATGCGTGATCTAAAACTGCTTCTCCATTCATCATGCCGTAGTGCATTGGATTAATAACATCGATTCCAACGTTTTTCTCATCAGCAAGCGTTTTCATTGAAGAGAGCATGTAACGAACTTGTGGTCCTAATAATAGTACATCTGCTTGATCGATATTGTTTTTTACTGCATCCCCAGATACAGCCCAAATCTTTCCTTCTAAACCGCGAGCTTTTGCAGCCACTTCCATTTTTGTAACTAGTAAACTTGTAGACATCCCTGCTGAGCAACATAATAAAATATTCATTTGAAAATCCCCCTTGTGTAGTATAAAAAATTTATGTTTATTTATTTTTCTTTACGCTATTTATTAATGCAATTATCGTGCCAACTTTTTAAAACCACTAAAATCAGCACTTTTTCGACTGTTTTCTTTGTGTGTTAACGCTTTCAATTAGTGTGTCGCTCAAAAAACACACAGTGTGTTATAAAACAACACGCTTTTAACACATAACTGTATGAAAATAGATTAGTGTTTAGTTGTCTAGTTGTGTTTAAAATAAAAAAACACTGAAAAAACTTTTTTCAGTAAAAAATAATTTATTATTTTAACCCACTATTATTTAATAAAATAAAAAAACCTTGCATAAGCAAGGTTCATTCCGCTTCTGACATCTTCCTATATAATTCTACAAACTCACTCGCCAATTCCTTCACTGTAATTGCGTTCATTAAATGATCTTGTGCATGCACCATCAGCAGGGTAACCTCGGTTTTTTCCCCGGCAGCCTCTTTCTGTATGAGCTCTGTTTGTAAGCGGTGCGCCTCTTTTAATTCCTCTAACGCTTCTTGTAATTTCGCTTCTGCTTCTGTAAACTCTCCACGCTTTGCGCAATCAATTGCTTCCATTGAACAACTTCTCGCATTTCCTCCATGCAAGATTAAATGAAAAGCTTTCGTTTCTACCGTATCCATTTTAGTTCTTTACGCCCCCTTTTCTTCCGCTAATTTTTGTTTATCCCATATTTTTAAGAATGGTAAATAAATAAAGAATGCTAGTGCAAAGTTCACAAGTTGCAAAATAACTCCCGAGAATTTACCACCCGACCCTAAATATCCACTAAATAGAATAGGTGTAGTCCATGTTACAGCAGCTCCGCTCGGACGGGCAACCATCCCCCATTCCATCGCAAAGTAAGAAACAACCGTTAATACAACTGGAACCAATATAAATGGAATCAGTAACAGCGGGTTCATGACAATTGGCATACCGAAAGTCACCATCTCGTTAATATTAAAAATACCAGGTGCAATCGACAAACGGCCTAAACTTTTTAATTGCTGACTTCGTGCAAATAATAACATTCCGACAACTAAAGCAAGTGTTGCACCAGATCCTCCCATATAAATCCATAGGTCAAAAAACTGTGCTGTAATTGTATTCGGTACATCTTGCCCGGCCTGAAAAGCAATTCGATTCTGATCCATTAACGATAACCAAATCGGGCTCATTACACCACCTACAATTGTAGCCCCATGAATTCCGCATGCCCAAAGGACATGAACGAGAATAACCGCTATAACTGCTCCCCAAAGACTAGCACCAAGTACACTAAGTGGTTCTTGCAATAGCTTCCCTACAACATTATGAATACTTCCGAAAGTCGTATGTTCAAAAATTAATCTAATAATCCAAACAACTGTCACAACAATAAATCCTGGAATAAGCGCTGCAAATGAACGTGTTACTGCTGGTGGAACGGTCTCAGGCATCTTTATAATCATCTTTTTCTGCACAAGAAATCGGTATATTTCAGTAGATATAATTGCAATAATCATCGCTACAAATAAACCTTGGCTTCCCATTAATGCCGCTGGAATTACGCCATCTACCAGTATACTTTCTTTCGTACCCGGCATGATATATGCAACTTGAAATGGAGTTGCCAGTAGAAATGTTACAAGTGACAATGCCCCAGATGCTAAAGCATCTACTTTATAATACTCACCAAGTCTGTAAGCGATTCCAAAAACAGCTATTAAAGCCATTATATTAAAAGTTGCACTAACTGGATACCCTAATGCTACGTTCCAGTTTTTCCCGAACAAACTCGCCATGAATTCACTATACCCTGGGATTGGTAATGTACTAATAATAAGAAAAATTGATCCTATAATTAAGAAAGGCATCGTCAATACAAGCCCATCACGAATTGCTAATAAATGCCTCTGCTCTGCAACCTTTCCTGCAACCGGCATCACATATTTCTCTAAAAACCGTATCATCTATCCCACTCTCCTCATGGTTTCATTGACAAAGCTGCTTGTAAGATAGCTTCTCCATTACAAAGCCCGTAATGGACGGATTGAATGACATCCACAGGTACTCCCTTCTCCTTACATAATTCTTTCATTTTCGGTAATAAATAACGTACTTGCGGTCCAAGTAAAAGTACATCAGCTTCATCTATGTGACTATTTACTTCAGAACCTGATACAGCCCAAATCTTTACCTCTATCCCTCTTGCCTCTGCTGCTTTCTCCATTTTTGTAACTATCAAACTGGAAGACATTCCCGCTGCACAGCAAAGCAAAATATTCATTCCACTTCCCTCCCCTTTTTCTAAACCTAAGTTATGGCCCATCCCTTACCACCACTAGGTTACAAATATATATGTCTAGATTTCTTGCTGTATGCCGAGCTTAAACACAAAAATTTCTCGGTTTTCACGCTATTCCATCTATCGGTATTTTCCTAGTAAAGAGTACTCTAACTCGCTATAATGATTCAGTATGATTTTTTTACAATTGATAGGAGGATATATTTATGAAGGCATATCGCTTTCCACTTATTTTATTATCTTCCATCCTAATTGGTGGTTTCATTGGTTATTTCATGGGTGCCGATGCAGTTGCTTTAAAGCCGCTTGGTGACATTTTCTTAAACTTAATGTTTACGATTGTTGTACCTTTAGTGTTCTTTAGCATCGCGTCATCTATTGCCAATATGGATGGATTAAAACGTTTCGGTAAAATTATGTCTAGTATGGCTGGGACTTTCTTATTTACAAGTATTTTAGCTGCTATTTTTATGATTATCATCGTGAAAGTATTCCCGCCAGCACAAGGTGTTGTATTAGAACTAACACAGCCTGATAAAGCTGAAAAAGCTGTTAGCGTCGCTGATCAAATTGTCGGTATCCTAACAGTATCAGACTTCTCGAAGTTACTGTCTCGTGAAAATATGTTAGCTCTTATTTTCTTCTCTATTTTAATGGGAATTGCAACTTCAGCAGTTGGCGAAAAAGGAAAACCATTCGCTACATTCCTACAAGCTGGTGCAGAAATTTCAATGAAAGTTGTATCTTTCATTATGTACTACGCTCCAATCGGACTAGCTGCTTACTTCGCAGCATTAGTTGGTGAATTCGGACCGCAACTTCTTGGAACTTACTTCCGAGCAGCAATGGTATACTATCCAGCTTCTCTTATTTACTTCTTTGTATTCTTTACCTTCTATGCGTACCTTGCAGGTCGCAAACAAGGTGTACAAGTATTTTGGAAGAACATGGTCTCTCCTACAGTTACATCTCTTGCAACTTGTAGTAGTGCCGCAAGTATTCCAGCTAACTTAGAAGCAACGAAGAAAATGGGTATTTCTTCTGACGTTCGTGAAACAGTTGTCCTTCTTGGATCTACACTTCATAAAGATGGATCTGTTTTAGGTGGCGTATTAAAAATTGCTTTCTTATTCGGTATTTTCAACATGGAATTCGAAGGACCGAAAACATTGGCAATCGCACTTGTCGTTTCTCTATTAGTAGGAACAGTAATGGGTGCTATTCCAGGCGGCGGTATGATTGGTGAAATGTTAATCGTTTCTCTATACGGCTTCCCGCCAGAAGCATTACCAATTATCGCAGCAATTAGTACGATTATTGATCCTCCTGCAACGATGTTAAACGTAACAGCAGATAACGCTTGTGCTGTAATGACAGCTCGCCTTGTAGAAGGTAAAAACTGGATCAAAAATAAATTTGCTTAATATATAGAAAGAGGATGCTCGTTTGGAGCATCCTCTTTTTGTCGTTATTTGTCAGTGAATCAATATATTTGGAAAATCGTTGATACATTTCAAGTTACGATAGATAGATTAGCAAAAACGTTAATATAATCCCATTCCGCCACAAATTTGTTATAATCTTCACAAATATTCCACACCTGTCATCCATTCTCCGTACTATAATCATGTATGGAAAAGAAGATGTATAAAATGACTCAAAGCGCACCAGAATTCAAAGTTTTGCAAAGCATTGCATTTCTTGCTGTCGTTTTGCAAAGTGCCTTATTATATACAATGAATCAAGGAAATGTCTTACTTGAGCAATCCCTCATTATGGGCATGCTATTTAATCTTGCAAAATTTTCAGCACCTGCATTCATATTTATCGTCGGCTTCCATTTAATTCGGCTATATACGAAGCAACTCGTTTACAGAGAATATATTTATGAAAAAGCCGCACATTTACTTATTCCTTATTTCTTCTGGTCTATTCTTTATCTATTAACAACAAACGATGCCATTACACTACAAGGCGGAATAAAAAGTTTATTACTCGGAACGGCTGCACCTCATCTTTGGTACGTTATTATGATGTTCCAAATTCACTTATTGTTCCCTTTACTATGCACACTATTTTATTGGTTTCAAAAACGAACAGAAAATAAAAAAGACATCTACAAATATATGACCATTTTCGCTTGCCTATATTTCCTTTTAATGTGGTACTCTTCTCACTACATTTTTAATGGAGAGAAATTGACGAGCTCAACCATTTTACATTATACAGATCGTTCCTTCTTCTTCTACTCATTCTATTTCGTCATGGGAGGAATAGCTGCTGTAGCATTAAAAACTTGGCGTTTATTCGTCATGAAACATATCCCGCTTATAACAATCTTATTCTTTATTTTATTTTTATTTATCAATTATGAGTTATTTAGTTTTTACGGTGTGAACTCTATTCATTTAACTGTTTCTACTTATTTAAAACCATCTATGTTTCTATATATTGTATGCGAAATTATCATACTATACGTGCTATCTATTACAATTGTACAGCGACGCGGTTTCTTATATAAAGCTTTACGATTTATCGGAAATTACACGTATGGTGCTTATTTAGCTCATTTTTTCTTCTTACAACTATGTACAAAATTTCTTTCTTTATTCACATTGCAAGAAAACACAATATTATATAGCCTATTATTATTTATACTAACGGCCACACTCTCTATTTCAGCAATGGTCCTTTGCAGCACACTACCCTTTCATACTTGGATTACAGGGCCTTCTCCTACGACAAATATGAAATGGGCCAAGATTGCCCTTCGGAAGAATCATGAAAAAGTATTTAAACCATATATTTGATATAATAATACCTATATAAGAAAAGAAAGCAGGAGACACCTATGATTACTCAAATCGGACAAATTATGTTATATGTAAATAACCAAGATGAATCAGTGCAATTCTGGACAGAAACAGTAGGATTCCAAATCGTTGCGGAAGAAAATAACGGTCAAGGATTTCGCTGGATTGAAATTGCGCCAACTAAAGAAGCCGGAACAAGTATCGTCCTTCACGATAAGGCGTTAATTGCGAAGATGCAACCTGAGTTAAACTTAAATACGCCTTCACTTATGTTCTTCTCTAATAACTTAGATCAACTTTATAAAGATCTTTCTGAGAAAAACGTCACAGTTGGACAAGTTGTAGATTTACCTACTGGTAGAGCATTCAACTTTGCTGATAATGAAAACAATTACTTTGCGGTAATGGAGCGAAAATAAAAAGAAGCTATCCGGAAAAATCGGATAGCTTCTTTTATTTTAAGAAACTTGTTCTGCACTCTTTTCTCTGTGCTGTATATGACTCGTGATCCAAGCAATTCCTCCAGCAACAACGAGGTAGCATAACAATATTAAAATTTGCATTTGTAATTGCGACCAATCTCCTAAAGAAATAACATCTTGTAACCCTCTAAGAGAATGAGACATTGGAAGAAACTGTCCAATTTTGCTAAGAACAGCTATGTTTAACTCTCCTGGGAAAGTACCTCCGCTCGTAGCTAATTGTAATACGAGAAGCGTTACCGCTGCGAACTTCCCAACAAGACCAAATACTGTTACTAACATAAGAATAAATGTCATGAACGTAAAGGAAATAACAATACTAGATAAAACAAAAAGCGGCACACTTGCAACTTCTAATTTCATAACTCCTAGCACAACCACATCCACAAGTAGCGCTTGAATAAGTCCAATTAAATATACCAACCCTAGTTTATTAACAAAATGTACCGTTCCACTTACCTTCATATTCTGTCTACGGCCAAGAGGTAAAATATTCGATGCCATAATTCCGCCAACATAAAATGCAAGCGATAAGAAATATGGTGCAATACCTGAACCGTAGTTAGGCACGTCAGAAACTGTTGACTTCACTAATTGAACTGGTTCTGAGAACATTGTATTGCGTACATCATCATTGCGAACATCCGCTATCTTCTCTGCGCCCTCTCCCAATTTTGTGGAAAGTTCTTTCGCACCCTCGTCAAGTTTAACAAGTCCGTTCGTTAACTTCTCAGCACCGTTATTTAGCTCCGTTCCACCACTCGCAAGCTGATTTACACCTTCTTGCAATGATGTAAATCCATTCCCCCACCTCGTAAATCCATCAACTAAATTCGAAGTACCATCTGCTATCTTTTTCGTTCCAGCAGTAGCTTCATTTAATTTAACTCCGAATGTATTCATGCCTTCTTCAACCTTACGCTGACCGTCCGCAAGCTTCTTCGCACCTTGCGTCAATTGTTGTTGGCTATTATTTAAAGCGTTTGTTGCTTTAGCTAAACCATTAGAAGTAGCAATGATCTTTTGAAAAGCAGGATCTTGCTGTGCTTCTGGATGACTTTTCATGTACTCCTCTAATTGCTTCTTCATACTACTTGCCGCATCATCTGCTTTTACTTGTCCCTCAGCAAGTTTCTCACTTCCGTTCACCCATTCATTTGTACCGGCACTTAATTCACTAACTCCTGATTGTAAAGTTTTTTCACCTTGCGCTAGTAACTCCATACCACTATGAAGTGATGTCGCTCCTTGACTAAGCTCATTTGCTCCCCCTGTTAACGCCGATTGGCTAGAGGCAAGCTTACCACTTCCTTCTTTCAACTTCACTGTCCCGTCATTTAAACGATGAATACCGTCTGCAAGCTGATTCGCCCCATTTTTCGCATCCGTCGTTCCTTCATGTAACTTCCCAGCACCGTTACTTGCATCACTCAACCCTTGTGCCAAATCTTGAAACTTTGAAAAGACACCTTCTGTATAAGATTTCGTAATACTATTTGAGATTTTTGTTTTCATATTTTCAACAGCTGTCGTTCCAATTTGAGCTGCTACAAAGTTTTTACCTGGATTTACTTTATACTGTAACCTCGCCGGCTCTGGTTTCTCATCCATAAGTGTACTTACCTTTTTAGAGAAATCCTCTGGAATCGTAACAACCATATAGTACTTATCTTTTTTGAGCCCCTCATCAGCATTTTTTTCTGATACGAAATGAAAAGCCAGTTCCTTATTCTCTTTTAAATTTTTAACAAAATCGTCTCCTGCATGAATTGTTTTTTCATCCATCACAGCACCCTTATCTATGTTCACAACTGCAACAGGTAATTTATCTAGTCGTCCGTATGGATCCCAATATCCAGCTAAGAAAAATCCTGAATAAATTAAAGGAACGATTAACAAAAAAATTAAAGCGATACGTCCATGTTTATGGTTCCACATCGCCTTCCAATCTTTAAATATAAGTTGAATTCCCTTCATGAAACATACTCCTTCTCCTAATTTAACACCCTTCAAATGGTTTAACAGATTCACTATACACGTCACTTTCCATACTGTATAATACATCTTTAATTATAAATTCATTCCTTTTGGTCTATAGAAAGGAGATTCGAAATGGAACTTCTTCAATTAAAATACTTTCAGACAGTCGCACGACTAGAACATATGACAAAAGCAGCTGAAGAATTACATATCGCGCAGCCTTCACTCAGCAAAACAATTGCTAGACTAGAAAAGGACTTAGGCGTCCCATTATTTGATCGCCAAGGTCGACAGATTATATTAAACTCTTTCGGGAAAGTATTTTTAAAACGAGTAGAACGTATTTTTCATGAATTAAGTGAAGGGGAACGAGAAATTAAAGACTTAGCTGAATTACAACAAAGCTCTATTACACTGGCAGTTTCTATCCCGAGAATATTACCAGAACTACTCGGTTCTTTTTTACTAGAACATCCTAACGTTCGATTCCAACAGTTTCTCGCATCTACTCCTTCTATGAAAAGACAACTAGATAATATGGAAATTGACTTTTGTATCTCCTCTGTGCCAATTGAAGGAGAAGAGATTGTTTGGGAGCCACTTATTACAGAAGAAATTTTCTTAGTCGTTCCTTCAGGCCATCGGTTATCAAGCCGCGAAAGTATCCATCTGCATGAAGTAAAAGACGAACCGTTCATTAGTATGAACACTGGTTACGGATTTCGGCACTTAACAGATGAATTTTGTAAAGAAGCTGGTTTCACTCCACATATCGCTTTTGAAGTAGATGAACCAACCGTGATTAGCGACCTCATTAAGCAAGGTCTTGGCATCGCATTTGTTCCAAGCTTAACTTTATTAAAAAACTCTACTTTAGCACCAAATAAGTTACGTATTATTGAACCTAATTGCGAGCGAACCATTGGCTTAAGTTGGTCGAAGAAACGTTACTTATCAAAAACTGCCCAGCAATTTCGTGAATTCGTGATTGATTACTTCTCCAATATTAGGACGTAAAATTATATCGACAAGGAATATCGATTTATAAACAAATAACGCCACAAATAGAAGGTGCCATTCCTAAAGGAATGGCACCTTCTATTTCTTGCTCTTCTCTAATTCCATTTCAGCTAAAAGTGGTAATACATTATCGAAAATATGCGTATTGTTATTCTCACCTGTTACATATCCACCATAATATCTACTAAATACATTATCACTTCTGAATGTAGTCATCCGTTCATACAATTCCTTCGCAAACTTTGTATCACCTGTTTGTAATACGTACAAAATTGTTAATCCATAAGATGCTGGTGATTCATAGTTTACCGTTTGTTTTCCCGTTTCTAAGTTATAACGACCGTATAACTTTCCGTCCTCATGGAATTTTTTCTTTATAAACTCCAAATAAGCATCTGATGAAAGACCGCCTAAACTACGATGATACGCAACGTAGGATTGATCAATAAGATTCACTTCTTTATCGTATGTAAATGTACCATCTTCTTTATGCTCTTTCGGAAATGCCCAACCCTCTCTCGGATAATCTGCTAAAAACTGCACAACGTCCTGATACTGCTGTGCAGAAATTTTTCCGTACTTTTTCATATAAGAGAATGCATGAGGATTTATGTAAGATGTTGTTGTAAATTTATTTTGTTTACCTGTATCTGCATCATAATAATCCACGTAATAATTATCTTTTTTATTATAACGAAGTACAGCATTGCTCAATTGATCAGCAAGGTTTTTATAGCGCTCTTCCTTGTACATTTCATAAGCACGATATAATTGTTCAATAATACGAAGATCATCTATAAGTGCATTGGTTGCTGACTGCATTTCTCCCTTTTCAGAGATTTTCCATAAAACGATGTGATCCTTATGTACAAAATTATTTTGAATAACCTTTACTTGTTCATCGAATAGTGACTGATCATCTTTATCAAGAGTATATTGTAGCCATAGTCCTGCCGATTCTGATAAAGCTTCACGACCCTTCGCCTCACCTGTTCCTGCCTTTGTATCTGCTAAACGATACGTTGCAAGTGTTCCATTTTCATTTACCATATGCCTTAAAATAAAATGCTCCGTACGGTTTCCTTGTAAAGCCGACCAAAATACAATTCCTCCTAAAGCGATTAAGAGAATAACCCCAATCCCTATATATAAACGTTTTCGCAAACTTTTCACCTCCTTAGTAAGGCTAACCTAAATTTATCAGAACATACGCGAATATAAAAAAGACAATCCTTTAGATTGTCTTTTTTATATTACCCCTCACAAACCTCTTTAGAAGGTCTATATAGCGATTCCACAAGTCGATCATATTCACGACGCGTAATTTCTTTATTATATAACTTTAATAATAAATCTCTATGCTCTTTTGAAAATGCCATCTTTTTAATGACTTCAGGATACATAAGACACCCTCTCCATTTCACATAAACTTCTTCATTTCATAAACGTAACACGCCAAAAAAGAACTTATGTTCGCATAAAAGATTATAAAATATTCTTCTCTAAAAAACAAACAAAATATTACCTAATAAATATTTCTTTCTTTTTCGAATATTCAAAACTATATTAACACATTCCTTTTTTTTAATGCATATATATTTTTGGTATTTTATTGAATAAATCTTCCAATTCAATCAGAAAATAATGGCAAAAAGAAGAGGAGTATACATATGGATACCGTAACATTAGCAAGAGCATTTTTTGGTTCTTCACTAGCATTCCACATTATCTTTGCAACACTTGGAGTCGGGCTTTCATTGATGATTTTTATAAGTGAAATACTCTATCACTGGAAGAAAGATTCCGACTATGCCATTATGGCAAAAAGATGGACGAAGGCTTTTGCTATCCTTCTCGGTGTAGCAATTCCAACTGGAACAATTGTTGGTGTACAAATTTCACTTCTTTGGCCTGGTTTCGCCAAAATTGTTGGCCAAGTTATTTCCGTCCCGTTTCAAATTGAGATTTTCGCCTTCTTTTTAGAGGCTTTATTCATGTCTATTTATGTATATGCAGCTGATAAATTACCTCCATTTATGAGGTTAATCTCGTTATTTTTCGTTATGATTGGCGCCACTGCATCCGCCGTGCTTATTACATCAGCAAATACATGGATGAATACACCTGCGGGCTTTTCAATGGGACCAGATGGCTCAGTTTTTAACGTTGATCCTTGGAAAGCTTTCTTTAACCCAAGCTTTGGCACAAGTGCATTCCACGTCGTTATTACAGCTTATGCAGCCGGAGCAGCCGTCATCGCTTCCATCGCTGGATTTAAATTATTAAAGAAAAATTTAAGTGCGCGTGAAATTGCTTATCATAAAAAAGGATTACTGTTAGGGCTTGTCGTTACATTTATTACAGGTGCTACAATGTGGATTTCGGGACATGAATCAGCGATTGCCTTACATAAGCACTCACCTGAAAAACTAGCATCTGCTGAAGCTTTATTTGAAACGACATCACACGCTCCTTTATCGATTGGCGGGGTTGTGGATCCTAATACACTTGAACTAAACTATGCACTCGAAATTCCGAACATGCTCAGCTTACTAGTTGGACTCGATCCTAGCACTGTTGTAAAAGGGCTAAATGAATTTCCTCAAGAAACATGGCCACCATTTTACACACATACTCTGTTCAACTTAATGGTAGGCACTGCTGCCTTTACCTTTGCAGTTGCAGCGATCGCTCTCTTATATTGGTACTTTGTTTACCGGAAAAAAGGAGCAGAGTTACCGAAGTGGCTTCTTTGGGGAGCTGCCGCATGTGGGCCAGTTATGATGCTCGGTATTGAATTCGGATGGATTTTCAGCTGTAGTGGTCGTCAGCCGTGGACAATTTATGGTATGCAACGTACAGTCGATGCTTCTACACGCGCTGATTTCGTCGGTCCTTTATTTGTTCTATTCATCATTTTATATATCGGACTCGCTATTTTAACAGTCTTTGTACTACGGACATTCTTTAAGAGACATCCTTTAAAGAATGACTTACATCAACAAGGAGGCGATTCTCGTGCATGAGGAAAGCATTGCAATCATCATCTTATGGGCCCTTATTTTCGTATACAGTATACTCGGGTCCATTGATTTTGGAGCGGGTTTTTGGGGCATGGTATACGCTAAACATCCGACACTTGCTGCCAAACTTGCCAATCGATACTTATCACCAACTTGGGAAGTAACAAATACGTTTCTCGTTTTTGTCGTTGTCGCTTTCCTTGGTTTCTTTCCGAAAGCAGCCTTTACACTTGCAACCGTTATGTTCGTACCCGTTATGTTAATTTTAGTACTCGTTGCGATTCGCAGTACATTTATGGTATTTGCTTACTCCCTGCCAAAGTACCAACACCTTCTTCGGATTATTTCAGGTATTACTGGGCTCTTAATCCCAGCTCTATTAATTACCGTTCTACCTGTTACAGAAGGTGCCTATATTACGATGTCTGAAGGAAAAGAAGTACTCCTTTACGGAAAACTTCTTTCTAGTCCTGTTATTTATTGTTATATGCTCTTTGGACTAACTTCGGAACTGTTTCTATCATCTCTCTTTCTTGCTGATTTTGCGAGAGAACAAGGTTCAGAAGATGCATATAAAATTTATAGAAGAAATGCCATCATACTTGGTCCGGCAACACTCGTTACTGCTATTATTGCCCTCGTTGTAATGGACCCTGAAACACACTGGCTTATGCAAGGATTAATAAAGCAATTCCCATGGTTTACAGTCTCTATCGTTTTATTTGTTATCGGATATTCCTCCCTTTGGTGGACAAATAAGAAGTATGGCACACTAGGATTTCCTCGCATTGCAGTTTTAGCTGTCGTCGCTCAATATGCATTTGCAAGCTACGCTTACGGCGTCGCCCATTTACCGTATATCATTTACCCGGACGTAACTGTATTTACAAGCTTTACGACGGTCGAAACATTCTATGCACTTCTTATTCTTTACGCAATCGGAATTGCAATTTTACTACCCGGATTCATTTTCTTCTGGAATTTATTCTTGAAGGATCGAACTTTTTTGAAAGAAAAATAATAAAGTGAAACTTTAATCAGTGGGGTCTTTACGGGCACCTAACTTCTTTTCTCCAGCCGAATTTTGAGGTGGGAGTCTTACTGCCCGGCAAATAGCGGGATAAACGAGGGGCATTCGTACATAGAATGCCCCTCATTTATTAGACGTCTATCCTAATAGTTATTACACTACCACTGATACTTGTCCTATAGCTCACAAAACACATATTCACTCTATTCCATTATATGTCTAGTTCTTCTTATTTCCTGCTGAATATACTACCAATATAAACTTGAGACAAGCTACATTTTCAAGGGAAAATAGAAAGGTAGGTTAAATATGAGCATTGAAATATGGATTACTATTATTGTATTCTTCTTAACGATGATTGTTATCTTTTGGCGACCTCGTGGTTTAAATGAGGCGTGGCCGGCAGCAATCGGCGCTGGTATTATCCTCATTACTGGACTTGTATCAAAGCCAGATGTCATGGACATTATAAGTAAAATTGGAGGCGCCTCCATAACGATATTAGCGACCATCGTTATGGCAGTTATATTAGAAAGCTTCGGCTTCTTCCATTGGGCTGCAGCAAAACTCGCAAATTTAGCGAAAGGTTCCGGACACCGCCTATACTGGTATATTCAATTACTATGCTTCCTTATGACTCTTTTATTTAATAATGACGGTAGTATTTTGATTACAACTCCAATTTTAATTCTTCTTCTGAGAAATCTTCAATTAAAGCCTCATCAACAAATTCCTTATTTATTAAGTGGCGCTTTAATCGCTACTGCATCTAGTGCACCAATCGGTGTAAGTAATATCGTAAACTTAATCGCATTAAACATCGTCCATATGACTCTTTATATGCATACTGCTATGATGTTTGTACCTGCAACATTAGGATTATTGTTTATGTCATGGCTCATGTATACAGTTTTAAAGAAAAAACTTCCATCCGTTAAAAGGAAAAAATTCTGTTGATACAAAACAAAAACGTACAAAATTCATGTTAAAAGTATTAGGCTTCGTCTTCCTTATGCGCTGTCTTCTATTCGTTGCATCCTTCTTATCGATTCCAATCGAAATTGTTGCCGTACTCGGTTCACTCGTTCTTCTCATCTGGAGATGGTACTACTTACGAACAAACCCTGTCGATATTTTGAAAAAGACACCGTGGCACATTTTAATTTTCGCATTCTCTATGTATGTCATTATTTACGGGCTTCACAACGCAGGGTTAACAGCGGCGCTTGTTCACTGGCTCGAGCCACTTGTAAGTCAACATCTACTCTATGCTAGCTTTGCAATGGGCGGACTCGTCTCCCTCCTCTCTAACGTCTTCAATAACCACCCTGCACTTATGATTGGTACAATCACATTAACGGAAATGGGACTAGACCCAGTCACATTAAAAACTATCTACCTCGCAAACATTATTGGTAGTGACATCGGTTCACTATTATTACCAATCGGTACGCTAGCTTCCCTCATTTGGATGTATATCCTGAAACAAAATTAAAGTAAAATGGAAAGACTATTTAAGTGTATCCCTTATCGTTATTCCTCTCACAACAGTCGTCACATTATTCCTCTTATACTACTGGGTACACCTCTTCTTCGCCTTATAAACGACAGAAGCCCGCTTTGCTACCGTCTTAGCAAAGCGGGCTTCTTCTATATTTAAGTTAGGTACTACAGTGTGATCAATCAAGTAAAGAGGTGTAACGTGTTATTGGTATAAATGACTACCAGTTTCTTTAAATTCTTCCGCTTTCTCTTTCATTCCTTTTTCAATTGCTTCTGTCGTTTCTAAATCATTTTCTTTCGCATATTCACGAATATCATGTGAAATTCTCATACTACAAAACTTCGGTCCACACATAGAACAGAAATGAGCCGTTTTCGCGCCTTCTGCTGGCAATGTTTCATCGTGATATTCCATCGCACGTTCAGGATCTAAAGATAAATTAAATTGATCGCGCCAACGGAATTCAAAACGAGCTTTTGAAAGTGCATCATCACGCTGATGAGCCGTTTTGTGCCCTTTCGCAAGATCAGCCGCATGTGCTGCAATTTTGTACGTAATAACACCCTCGCGGACATCATCCTTATTCGGCAATCCTAAATGTTCTTTCGGCGTTACATAACAAAGCATCGCCGTTCCAAACCAACCAATCATCGCAGCTCCAATTGCTGATGTAATATGGTCATAACCTGGTGCGATATCTGTCGTTAACGGTCCAAGTGTATAGAACGGCGCGCCCTGACAAATATCAAGTTCTTTCTCCATATTCTCTTTAATTAAATGCATCGGCACATGCCCAGGTCCTTCAATCATCACTTGCACATCATGTTTCCAAGCAATTTTCGTCAATTCACCAAGCGTTTCAAGCTCAGAGAATTGTGCTTCGTCATTTGCATCTGCAATCGAACCTGGACGTAATCCATCTCCAAGAGAGAACGAAACATCGTACTGCTTCATAATTTCACAAATCTCTTCAAAATGAGTATATAGGAAGTTTTCTTTATGATGGAATAAACACCACTGCGCCATAATCGAACCACCACGCGAAACAATACCTGTCGTACGCTTTGCAGTAATCGGAATGTAACGAAGTAATACGCCAGCGTGAATCGTAAAGTAATCAACGCCTTGCTCCGCCTGCTCAATTAACGTATCACGATACACTTCCCACGTTAAATCTTCTGCAATTCCATTTACTTTTTCAAGCGCTTGATAAATCGGCACTGTGCCAACTGGTACAGGTGCATTACGAATAATCCACTCACGCGTCGTATGAATGTTTTTACCTGTAGATAAATCCATAATCGTATCTGCACCCCAGCGCGTTGCCCACGTCATCTTCTCTACTTCTTCTGCAATAGAAGACGATACAGCAGAGTTTCCGATATTTGCATTGACCTTCACGTGGAAGTTACGTCCGATAATCATCGGCTCTGCTTCTGGATGGTTAATATTCGCTGGTAAAATAGCGCGACCTTCCGCGATTTCCTTACGAACAAACTCAGGCTCTACTCCTTCACGAATCGCAACATATTCCATCTCAGACGTAATGATACCATTACGCGCATAGTGCATTTGCGTAACATTTGCACCTTGCTTCGCTTTAAGCGGTTTGCGATCCATTTGCGGGAAAACAGGTGTATGTTTCGAAGCCACCTTTACACCGTCATCCTCTGGTTTCACTTCGCGCCCTTCGTATGCTTCTACATCACTACGCTCCAGTATCCAAGAGTGGCGTGGCGCCTGCAACCCCTTTTCCAGCTCCACTTTATACGCAGGATCTGTATAAGGACCGCTCGTATCATACACACGAATCGGCGGATTCGGAACGCCGTTTGTGTCGCTTTGTTCAATCTCACGCATCGGCACTTTCATACCTTCGCGTGGTCCATCCACATATACTTTCTTACTTCCTGGTAAACTCGATTTCAATTCAATTTGCTCAGCTGAAACAGATTGTTTCATAACTTATGTTGCCCCCCTGTACGTGACAAGGACGAGATATGGCCAGCGTATGCCAAAATAAAAAGAGCCAGGTCCATAAAAAAATAAGGACCTGGCTCATAAAAGACATCATTATGTAAAGCCGTTAACTTCCCTACGCTGGTACGAGCCAGATCAGGTCCAAAGGGTTAAGAAGATCACGCGCTTCTCTCTCAGCCTACGCATACGTTAGGCACCCCTAGTTTATCACTGATTTAATTTTCAATACTTTCCCATCATACACGATAATCTGAAAAATGCAAAGTTTATTTCTTTTGTTGTTTATCCCGCATTAACGGGCCGTAAGACCCCACCTCAAAATTCAGCGGAAGCAAAGAAGTTAGGTGGGGATCAACTGCCCGTAAAAGCCCGATTGGTTCAACTAATAATCAGTGGGGGATGAACAAAACCCCCACTGATTAAAGTTTCACTTTATGGAATCATCCACGTTAAATAATATGCTTGAACATACGTCATAATACCAACAATAATTACGAAGAACAAACTATGCTTCACTGTAAAGCGGAATAAATCTGATTCTTTTCCAGCAAGTCCAACTGCCGCACAAGCAATTGCAATCGATTGCGGAGAAATCATTTTTCCTGTTACACCGCCCGTTGTATTTGCTGCAACGAGAAGCACTTCAGGCACGCCAATTTGCTGTGCTGTAATCGCTTGTAAATTCGAGAACAGTGCGTTCGCTGACGTATCAGACCCTGTTAAGAATACCCCAATCCAACCTAAGAACGGTGAGAAGAACGGGAATAGTCCGCCAGTTCCAGCAAGTGCTAACGCTAATGTAGAAGATAGACCAGAATAGTTTGCGATAAATGCGAATCCTAATACGAATCCGATAGATAGAATTGGCATCTTCAGTTCGTTTAACGTTTCTTTAAATGTTACTACTGCATCTTTTGCACTCATTTTCAAAATAAAGATAGAAATGATACAAGCAATTAAAATTGCTGTTCCCGTCGCTGATAAAATATCTAATTTCAAGATTGCTTCATACGGCGTTGGTTTATTTACTATCGGCTCTGCTTTCATTACTAAATTGTGCAAGCCCGGAACTTCAAACTTAAACACAAGACTTTCTAAAGCACCGCCCGGAGCAAATAACGCTTTAAAGAAACTTTGGATCCAAATGACTACCATCACAGTCAAAATAATGAACGGAGACCATGCTTTTACGACTTTTCCTACTGTTAGTTTCGGCATAGATGTCACCGTCGTCGCCGCAGCTACTTCACTATTCGCTTCTTTAGATTGATAAATTTCTTTCGGCTGCCAAACTTTTAAGAATAGAGATAAACTCACTAAACTTACAAGTGCTGACGTAATATCAGGAAGTTCTGGTCCTAAAAATGTCGCTGTAATAAACTGTGTAATTGCAAATGAACTACCCGCTACAAATAGAGCAGGCCATGTTTGTCTTACCCCTTTAAATCCATCCATTAAAAATACGATAAAGAACGGAACAAATAATGATAAGAACGGTAATTGATGTCCAGCCATTTGCCCGATTTTATGCGGATCAATACCAGTTACTTGTCCAGCTACTGTAATCGGAATTCCCATCGCTCCGAATGCTACTGGTGCAGTATTTGCGATTAAACAAAGACCAGCCGCATATAAAGGATTTAAGCCAAGACCTGCAAGAAGTGCTGCCGTAATCGCTACTGGTGCACCAAATCCTGCTGCCCCTTCTAAAAATGCTCCAAATGAAAAACCGATTAAAATAACAAGTAAACGATGGTCATTCGTAATTGATAATACAGATGCACGAATAACATCAAATTGACCTGTTTTCACGGAAATTTTATATAAAAATACTGACATAATAATAATCCACGCAATTGGCCATAATCCGTATAAGAAACCGTATCCCGTCGCTGCCATTGCCATTGTGAATGGCATTTTATATGCAAATAACGCCACCAAAATTGTAAGTACAACTGTAATAAATCCTGCCACATACCCCTTCATGCGGAAAACTGCTAAAGCTAAGAAAAAAAAGATAATCGGAATAAGTGCGACCGCTGCAGAAATCCAAATGTTCCCGAACGGATCATAAACTTGTGTCCATGTGTTCATTGTTCTCTCCCCCTCAATAATCCCCTTTTAAATAAACATAACCCCATCAATAGACTATCAGGTCATCATACCTTTAAGTCTAAAAATAAAAAACGTTTGAGAAAACGTTTTCATCTATTTCCATTTATACTTTATCACATCACTTTCCATTAAAAAAGATTTTTTTGAAAATTATATTATTTAATGCGAAAATCTTACAAAATCGTCACGTTCTTGTAATGTTCATCGATAGTAAGCTTGCAAAAATTATTGCATAATAATAGTATAACAACGGACATTATTTATGAGGTGATATATATGAACGGAAACAAAATACTAGCTGCTTTATCATACTTTAGTGTACTATTTGCCCCTATCTTATTCCCAATTATCGTGTGGATTGTGGGCGATGCTGAAACAAAACCACATGCAAAACGTGCGCTATGGACACACATTATCCCAAGTATCGCTACATTTATTGGCTTAACTATTTTAGGAATTATGGGCATCGGATCTGATCAGGCAGATGTAACACTTGGAATTGGCGCAATGATTGTCTTATGTATTTGCGGAATCATTAGCTTATACTACTTCATTTGGAACATCGTAAAAGGTATTAAAGTACTGAAAGCTTAACTTGAAACAAACGTTTGATTAAAAAGAAACTGTCGCATGATGATAAATGAAGTTTTATCGGCGATGCGACAAGCATAACCTACCTATTAATAAGAAAAAAACCGTCCCAAAATACCTTTTGGGACGGTTTCTTTATCTTCTGCGTTTCTTCTTTTTTCTCATCATTTTCTTTCGGCGTGTGTTCACTTTATCCGCTATAATGTGGAGCGTACTCGCCACTACAATGCCCATTACGAACGTTACAATTTCAACCTCATGTTTCTTCGCAATTTCTATTAAATTTCCATCGAGTGCGATTACATTTAATAGGAATAAAAACGGAGAAAACACGATTAACATGTATGCAATACGAATAATATCACCAATTATAATCGTATGTGTGAAGAAGGAACGATGGGGCATTACGCTCCTATATGGATACCAAAAAATGCGGAGGAATCCCCATTTATTATACGCATTGCTATACGTATCTAAATCCGGTGTTAAAAATGAAGTACCTACTAAGAAGCCAATTGCAAAAGTTAATAAAAAATCAAAATTTGTTAATCCATACGAAAAGAGCATAAACAAAACAACTGGAAGAGATATTAAGTTTATTTTCGTATGCGTTTTTCCTGATGGCATAATGCACTTCCTCGCTTACGTTCGCCCTGTCACCATATGACAGTTCTCACCTATTGATCTAATTTTTGATCGATAAATGATGTGTCTATCTCCGAATCAAACCATTCTGCCAACTTCACTCGTGCCTTATCTTTCACATCTTCATTTACGTATAACGATACTTGTAATAGTGCGGCCGTTAACGCACCTAAATCATCCGTATAACCAATTCCCGCAATGAAATCTGGGATTGCATCAATCGGTGCAATAAAATAAGCAAGTGCTCCAATTACAATAATTTTCACTCGTTTTGGAACATCCGGTCTTTGCAAAACGTAAAACAACAATAAACTTACATAAATTACAGACTGACCAGCTTGCTTTGCAACATGTTTTATTTTCTTCCAAAACGCCTCCACTGAAAATTTTTGTTTCATTTAAAAGCCTCCCTATTTTCAAAAGAAATAAGCTACTTTATGTTATCAGTAAAAGTTCATCAAAATTACACAAAATTTATCAATAAATTTCATTGTAACAAACAAACTCAAAAAGAACAAGTGTTCGTTTATTTTCTCGTATTTCCCTTCATATAATAGTTTTCTAGAAAGCCAATTTAAGCTTTGCATTTCATATTTCTCAACCTTAAAATTTTCGATTCCACCTAACATTCTTTTCTATATTTATTATATTTTCTAGTTGACGAGCATATAAACGAATGTTAAAGTTTTCTCTGGTAGTGACAAATAACATACAAAAAATGTAAGATGTTATAGTGTTTCTCAGAAATGAATTTTGTTGTATAATACAGAAATGACGTTATGCTTATGAGCAGCACAAGAAACCAAAAAGGGTATGCATAGTTAAAGTCGTATATGGGTGAATATAGAAACTCTAATTATGGCCAAGAAAACTATGTATTTTTTATTTTAACATTTTTCGCTCCAAAATCGACCAAGCCTGATAGAGAAAGGGTGGAAATGAATGAAAGAAACCATGAAATCACAATTTCAAAATGTGCGTTTCACTTTATTCGTAGCTTTGGCCGTATGGCTAAAAACCTACATCATTACACGCACTAGCTTCGATTTAAAACTTGAATCTTTTATGCAAGAATTCATTTTATTCATTAGTCCATTAGCAGCATCATTACTGTTTGTGGGTCTTGCATTATTTGCAAAAGGGAAAAAACGTAACTATATAGCACTAGGAATCAACTTTATCTTAACGTTTATCCTTGTTGGTAACGTAATGTTCTACGGATTCTACAATGACTTCGTTACTTTACCAGTACTAGGACAAACATCTAATTTCGGAAGTTTAGGTTCTAGTGTGAAAGAATTATTTAACTTCAAAATCATCCTTGCATTTGCGGATATTATCGTATTCTTCGTTCTATTGAAGAAGAAGAAAAATTTTGCACCGACAGAGCGTGTAGCACGTCCGATGCGTTCCCTATACTTCGTGTCAACAATTGCTATTTTCTTCGTAAACCTAGGATTTGCAGAAGCTGAGCGTCCAGAACTATTAACACGTTCATTCGACCGCGTTATGCTTGTTAAAAACTTAGGATTATATGTACACCAAGCATACGATCTTGGCTTACAAGCAAAATCAAGTTCACAAAAAGCGTTTGCTGATAGTAGTAAATTGCAAGAAGCAGAAAACTATGTGAAAACAACACAAAGTAAACCAGATCCAAATATGTTTGGTACTGCAAAAGGGAAAAACGTAATTGTTGTCTCTCTTGAATCATTACAAACATTCTTAATTGGTGCGCAAGTTAACGGACAAGAAGTTACACCATTCTTAAACCAATTTGCGAAAGAAAGTTATTACTTCGATAACTTCTACCATCAAACTGGTCAAGGTAAAACATCTGATGCTGAATTCTTAGTAGATACTTCATTATATCCACTAGACCGTGGTGCTGTATTCTTCACACACGGTAACAACGAATATACAGCAACTCCAGAGATTTTGCGTCAGCAAGGGTATCACACATCAGTATTCCACGCAAACAACGCAACATTCTGGAACCGTAACATTATGTATCCGGCACTTGGTTATGATCGTTACTACAACGAACTTGACTACAAGATTACGCCAGAAACAAAACTAAACTGGGGACTAAAAGATATCGAATACTTCGATCAGTCTATCGATATGTTAAAAGAAGTGAAGCAACCGTTCTATACTCGTTTCCTTACTTTAACAAACCATTACCCATTCACTTATGATGACAGTACGAAATTAATCGACGAATACAATTCAGGCGATGGCGTATTTGACCGTTACATGGTAACTGCTCGTTATTTAGACGAAGCAATGAAACACTTTATTGAGCGTCTAAAAGCTGAAGGCATCTACGACAACTCTGTGATCGTATTCTACGGTGACCATTATGGTATTTCTGAAAACCATAACCGTGCAATGGCACAGTTCTTAGGAAAAGAAGAAATTACTACATTTGACCATATGAACTTACAAAAAACACCGATGTTTATTCACGTTCCAGGTCAAAAAGAAGGTAAAACAATTTCAAAACCAACTGGTGAAATTGACATTAAACCAACAATTCTAAACTTACTTGGTGTAGATTCTACGAATCAAATTCAATTCGGTCATGACGTATTCTCACCAGATAATACAGGATTTGTTGTTCTTCGTGACGGTAGTTTCATTACAGATAAGTATATGTACACAAACAGTACATTCTACGATCGCCACACTGGTGAAGTTCTGCAATTACCAAAAGAAGAAGCTCAACCACTTATTGATCGTGCACATAATGAATTAAACATGTCAGACAAAATCATTGAAGGCGACTTACTTCGCTTCTCTGAAAGCAATAAAATCAAAACTGGTGAAGTAAAAACAGCTATTAAAGAAGAAAAGAAGAGCGCTGAGTAATCTCAGCCTCTTTTTTATTTTCTGCTATCCTTCCTCTCCTAATTCATTAACTTTAAAATCACATAACCTTCACCGAATATTTACACTACATTAATGAAGTATCTTTATAATAAAATATGTAAACGAGGTTTCACATATTTCTTATCTCTCATCTGCAATAAGATCCCTTAGAGAAATATGTGCACCATTTGTTTTCAACTTTCTTATGATTGTCTTACTAAAACTTTTAATAAGACGATGTCCCTACGAAAGATAGCTACCCTCCTTGTGCAGCATTCAATACGAATGTTGCTTTTTTTATTTCAAAAAGCAGGATTCTTATTTCTCATTTTCGAATTTGTATATACAAAATGCTGTAAATCACCACTACTTCTCTATAATTTTCAAATACATATACGTCATATGAAGAGAATTGCTCACATAAAAATAATTAGAGTGCTTTTTATTCATGTACTAACGAAAGGATGGGACGAAAATTGGCATACGAAAAATTTGTACTATGGAATGATGCAGTTATTGATACAACAAAACATAGCGCGTACATAGAACTTGAAGAAAGAGGCTTGCAGTTTGGAGATGGTGTCTATGAGGTTATTCGCCTATATAAAGGGAACTTCCACTTATTAGATCCGCATATCACAAGGTTATATCGCTCCATGGAAGAAATAGAATTATCACTTCCTTTCTCAAAAGCAGAGCTTATTATCCTACTTTACAAACTAATTGAAAGTAATAATTTCCACGAAGATGGTACTATTTATTTGCAAGTATCTCGTGGTGTACAAGCCCGTACCCATGCATTCTCATATGACGTCCCTCCGACAATCTATGCCTATATTACAAAGAAGGAAAGACCAGCTTTATGGATTGAATATGGTGTACGTGCTATATCAGAACCAGATACGCGCTGGCTACGCTGTGATATCAAATCTTTAAATTTATTACCCAATGTATTAGCTGCTACGAAAGCTGAACGCAAAGGTTGTAAAGAAGCACTTTTCGTACGAAACGGTACTGTAACTGAGGGTAGCTGTTCTAATTTCTTTCTCATAAAAAATGGAACTCTTTACACACATCCAGCCAATCACCTTATTTTAAATGGTATTATTCGTCAATATGTCCTTTCCTTAGCGAAAACCCTTCGTATTCCTGTACAAGAAGAACTGTTCAGCGTTCGCGATGTTTATCAAGCAGATGAATGCTTCTTTACGGGAACGACTATTGAAATTTTACCGATGACCCACCTTGATGGAACTGCAATTCAAGATGGTCAAGTTGGCCCTATCACAAAAATGCTACAAAAATCCTTTTCTCAAAGCTTGTTACAATCCAATATGTCATCTTCTTAAACACGAATAATTTCTATTATTTCTACATCCAACATATGTATTTAAATAAAAATCAAGGTGTAGATTTATACCTTGATTTTTTCTTGTAATCTTTTTGTCATATTCAGATTCCCGCATAAGTCTTGACAGTAATCGACATGCTCTTTAGAATTTTTAACAGTTGGTAAATATTTCTTCACTACATTACAGACAGAAAGGAATCGACAAATTATGAAAAAATACCTTGCCGGTCTTGCGGCAGTGTCTGTAGCAGGAGGAGCAGCACCTACACTTGATAGCGTTCAAGCTGCCCCTGAACAAAACACACAAAAAGCTGCTACACAAACTGTCCAAGCTTCCTCATCAAACAGCTCATCTTATACGGTGAATGCTAGCGTACTACATGTTCGTGCAGGATCAAGTACTTCTCACGACATCATCTCTCGCGTTTATAATGGTCAAACTTTAAACGTAATTGGAGAAGAAAATGGTTGGTTCAAAATTAACCATAATGGACAAACTGGCTTTGTTAGCGGTGAATTTGTATCAAAAAATGGGGAAAAAACAAATAACAATGTAAGTACAGGTGGAAACAATAAAGTTACTGCTGATGTATTACGTGTTCGCACAGCTCCTAACACTTCTAGTTCTGTTTCAGGACGTGTATATGAAGGACAAACATTAAACGTAATTGGCCAAGAAAATGGTTGGGTGAAAATCAACCATAATGGACAAGTTGGCTATGTAAGTGGCGAATTCGTATCTGGTGTTTCTTCTAATGCAGGTTCTTCAAACAACAATCAAGAATCTGTAAAACCAGCAAGTGGCAACTATACAGTAAACGTATCTTCCCTTCGCGTTCGTACAGGTCCTAGTACTTCTCATACAACTATAGGTTCTGTGAAAAAAGGACAAGTAGTACAAGTTGTAGGCGAAGTTCAAGACTGGTTCAAAATCAATTATGCAGGACAAACAGCTTACTTAAGCAAAGACTACGTAACAAAAGGCGGCTCTAACGAGAACGTCGTACAAGATAATAAACAAGAACAAAATGATAATTTAACAGTTCAAACTGGCGGTACTTACGTTGTTAACGCAACATCTTTACGTGTTCGTACAGGCCCTGCTACTTACCATAGTGTAATTGGCGGTGTTCTAAACGGTACAACATTAAACGTGGTTGGATCTGAAAACGGCTGGTTTAAAGTAAACTATCAAGGAAAAACAGGCTATGTTAGTAGCGAATTTGTAAAATTCGTTAAAGGTGGCACTACTACTCCTGAACAGCCGAAACAACCAGAACAACCAAAACAACCTGATCAAGGTGCAATTGGCGACTACTACATTAATGCTTCTGCACTAAACGTACGTAGCGGCGAAGGTACAAATTATAGAATCATAGGCGCACTTCCACAAGGGCAGAAGGTTCAAGTAATCTCTGAAAACTCTGGATGGAGCAAAATTAACTACAATGGTCAAACTGGTTATATCGGAACACGTTACCTATCTAAAACACCAGTTGGGGGCGCGGTAGATAATAAGCCTAACGACAACCAAAATAACAATCAAAACAATAATACAAACAATAATAGCGGTGACAGTTCTTCTCTACTTGCATACGCGAAATCTATGCAAGGCGTACCATACGTTTGGGGCGGTACTTCTGCTAATGGTGTTGACTGCAGTGGTTACATCTATCACGTATTTAAGAAATTTGGTCATAACATTAGCCGCCAAAGCGTTGCAGGATATTGGAGCAGCTTACCACAAACTTCAAATCCACAACCAGGTGACTTAATTTATTTCAAAGACACTTATAAAAAAGGTCCTTCTCACATGGGTATCTACCTTGGCGGCGGATCGTTTATCCAATCTGGAGATAAAGGTGTAGCAATCGTTTCATTAAACAACTCTTATTGGAAAAGCCATTTCTTAGGGTATACAAAAGCACCTTAAGTGATAGTTTCAGAGCCTTCTAGTTTACTAGAAGGCTCTTTTTTAAAGGGCTCAATATAGTAATCCCCTTTCATTCTCTCTACGCAAAAATTATGCGTTCATTCTCCTATTTCATACACTATATTCTATAAAATTTTTCCGAAACGTATCACAATGCATATATTTCTACAAAAAAACATAACCTATTTCATGTCAATTCATTTTATATGTGTTTTTTCAAAGAATTTTCTTTTTATTTAAACTTTTCGTTAGACGTTTGACCTCCGATGTCCATTATGATAAGTTACTTAAGATGTTATATTCGCAAAAGTATAGACAACTGGTTTATACACTTTTTTACTATGAGGAAGGAGCATACACTGCATGAATGTTTTATGGGGAATTGGCGGCGTGATTGGAGTATTAGCAATCGCTTTCTTATTATCTTCCAACCGCAAAGCTATTAATTGGCGCACAATTTTAATCGCGCTAGCATTACAAATGTCATTTTCATTTATCGTATTACGATGGGATGCTGGAAAAGCAGTTTTAAAACACGCTGCTGACGGTGTTCAAGGATTAATTAATTTTTCTTACGAGGGAATTAGGTTCGTTGCTGGGGATTTAGTCAACGCAAAAGGACCTTGGGGATTTATCTTCGTGATTCAAGCACTACTTCCAATTGTATTTATTAGTTCATTAGTTGCAATCTTATATCATTTCGGTATTATGCAGAAATTTGTTAGTATTGTTGGTGGCGCATTAAGTAAACTTCTTGGAACTTCGAAAGCAGAAAGTTTAAACTCAGTAACAACTGTATTTTTAGGACAAACTGAGGCACCAATTTTAATTAAACCATACTTAGCACGTTTAACTAACAGTGAATTCTTCACTATTATGGTAAGTGGTATGACAGCTGTTGCCGGATCAGTTCTTGTCGGCTATGCAGCAATGGGAATTCCGTTAGAACACTTATTAGCAGCAGCAATTATGGCAGCTCCATCAAGTTTACTAATTGCAAAACTAATTATGCCAGAAACAGAAAAAGTAGATAATAACGTTGAACTTTCTACAGAACGTGAAGACGCAAACGTTATCGATGCAGCTGCACGTGGTGCATCTGAAGGTATGCAACTTGTTATTAACGTAGCAGCAATGTTAATGGCTTTCATCGCATTAATCGCTTTATTAAATGGCTTATTAGGATGGGTTGGTTCTTGGTTCGATATTAAACTTAGCCTTGATTTAATCTTCGGTTACTTACTATCACCATTTGCAATCTTAATCGGGGTTTCACCGGGTGAAGCTATACAAGCAGCAAGCTTTATCGGTCAAAAACTTGCAATCAACGAATTCGTTGCATACGCAAACTTAGGACCTCACATGGCAGAGTTCTCTGCAAAAACAAATCTGATTTTAACATTCGCAATCTGTGGTTTTGCAAACTTCTCTTCTATCGCAATTCAATTAGGTGTAACAGGAACATTAGCTCCTACTCGCCGTAAACAAATTGCACAATTAGGGATTAAAGCAGTTATCGCTGGTACACTAGCGAACTTCTTAAACGCAGCAGTTGCAGGTATGATGTTCCTATAATATACAAAAAAAGTCTCCTCTTTTAAAGAGGAGACTTTTTTTGTATATTATAAATATTTTTTTCGAATATATTAAACAATTTATATCTAGATTATATGTTACAACAATTAGTATGTCTGTTTATCTTTTTTTGCAACGAAAGGAATACTATTTGATGTCACACTCTAAAAAAAGAATTCCAGCTACACGGTCCATTTATTAATAATTGTGCATACTACAAATATCCTGCATGAATCATCTTTAAGGAGGAAAGTTTCGTGAAAGATAAATCCTATAAAGTCCTTTCTATGTGGATTTTGCAAATTTTATTTTATTTTACTACTGTACATGTGACGAAATATGAGCACGCACTCATTTTTACAATTATATATGTCATCATAAATGTACTATTCCTATTTTTAGCTGATAAAACAGCATTTATTTTCTTTATACTGGGAACGATTATTTCAGTATTCTATTTATTTTATGAAGCGTGGCTTTACTTATGGAGTACATCAGATCAATGGGAATACATCATTACCCACTTCCTGATGGCAGCTAACTTCTTCCTTGTTTATATCTCAACCCACTTATTAAAGAAGGTTATCCTTAAAAATAGAGAGCTAACTGAGCGAGTGCGGGTGCTTGAGCAATACATTGGAGAATCCAAATTATTAACAAGACAAGAATTCGAAAGACGACAAGCATTATTAAAGACTGCGATGAATCGCCGCAATGAAACAGGCATTATTATTTTCTTTGATTTCACTTCCTTTAGTAAATATACGAAGGAAAGTGTCATGGATCGTGTAGCTTCATTATTAGTTGATACAGTAAGAACTAACTTTGACCTTGCTGCTGGATATGACAGCAACACATTAGTCATTTTATTACAAAACACAAATGAAACTGGTGCTGATATTGTAATGAACCGTCTACAACCAAAAATGGAGCAATGGCTTGCTGCTGAAGCAATTCAAGACATTAAAATAAAACGAGAACAAATCACGACAAAAGGAAAGACATTATTATGATGACACTCGTCATACTCCTTTTATTCCTGCTGTTCTGCGTACTCGTATTTTGGATTAGCATCACATTTTCAATCAAATATGTACTTATTTTTACTGCCTTTCTATTCTCAGGCCTACTCGTTTACTACTCTCTCTTAACACTCGCGGGCTTAATTCATCGAAATAGTAAACGAAAAGATCGTACGCTAGAACATTATCCAAGTGTAGATATTTTAATACCTGCCCATAATGAAGGAGTTGTTATTAAAGATACATTAGAAGCAATGGCAAAGATTGAATACCCGGGTAAACTAAACGTTTATTTATTAAACGATAACTCTCAAGATGAAACACCTGAAATTGGCGATGATTTCGACAAAGCTTATGCTCATATTCATCACATTCGTGTACCACCTGGCGAACCGAAAGGAAAATCACGTGTATTAAACTACGGTCTTAGCATTTCAGATGGTGAATATTTCTGTGTTTACGATGCAGATAATCAACCTGAACCACATGCACTGCGAATGCTCGTAGAACATGCTGAAACCATCCAGGATGCCGTTGGTGCAGTTGGACACGTTCGTACAGTAAATGAAAAGAGAAATTGGCTTACACGAATGATTTCATTAGAATTTCAGATTTTCCAACTCCTGATGCAATCTGGACGCTGGCTATTATTCCAAACAGGCTCACTGACCGGAACAAACATGCTTCTTCGTCGTTCCACATTAGAAGAACTTGGCGGCTATGATCCTTATGCAATTGCAGAGGATGCCGAATTAACATTGAGAATTACGCAAAAAGGCTATCTCTTACCAATCGTCCCGGAATCGATTACATGGGAACAAGAACCTGAACATTTAAAAATTCTTATTAAACAGCGTACACGTTGGCTTCAAGGAAACTTATATATTTTAGAAAAAATGTTTTCTTCGCTAAGCTTCTTTAAAGGAAAGCTACTCGTCCATTCCTTACAGCAAGTTTTAGTATATGTCGTATTTTGGCTATTCTTAATCATTTCAAACGTTTGGTTTGTAATTGGACTGCTCGGGATATTCCAAATTCAATACAGCATTCCATTACTATTTATGTGGTATGTCGCATATATTACATACGTTTCTCAATTATTTAGTGCCCAGAGCGTCGAACGAACCTTTACACCAACCAACATTTTCATAAGCGTCATTATGTACTTTACGTACGCACAGCTCTTTACGTATTTGTTTATTCGCAGTCTCATTCTTTACTTACGTGCAAAGAGCAAGAAACAAGTAATTGGCTGGGATAAAACAGTACGATTTAAAAAGGAAAAATAAAGTGAAACTTTAATCAGTGGGGGTTATTCATTTCCCACTGATTATTAGCCCTCACCAATCGGGCTTTTACGAAATAAAAAATAAGCACAGAGCGCCGTAAGCTCTGTGCTTATTTTTTACCGTAATACTATATATCAGACAATACCCCTTAGCTGAAAGTAATTTCACGTCCATCCCCCAACGAACGATCGACCTTCATTTATATACGAAAAAGTGATTGCTATTTTTGTAGAACCAGTTGCTTTTCTTGCTGCTCTTTGCGCGTTTCAGTCTTAGGTTCCGTGCTTTCTTGGACATTGCGATGTGCCACACGTTTCAAACAAATATGCTTCCACTTTCTTTCGTAACGTTTCATTATTCTAGATGTCCCCCTTGAATGCGATTTAAAACTATTTGAAATCGCTTACAGGAAATAATATAGCACATATACATAAAAGTGACAACACATTTCCGACATATTTTTGTCAAAAATATGAACATAATTTACACAATATCGAATATTGTCGAAACATATCGATTTTCCTTTTCGAACTGCTGATATCACCCTTTTCCTAATAGGTGCATTAAAAAGGAGCTGATATAAAATCAGCCCCTTTCCTTCTATTATTAATGTTTCTTTGTACGCCCTTCTTTTTGCAGTTCTTTAAACAACGCTGCAATCATAAAGAAAATAACAAATACAAATGGGAATGCCGCAATAATCGACGCAGTTTGCAACGCCTCTAATCCACCAACATACAATAAGGTCGAAGCTATTACTGCTAAAACAATACCCCAAACCATTTTAATACGATTTGGTGGGTTTAAACTACCATGTGTCGTTAACATCCCTAGAACAAACGTAGCAGAATCTGCCGATGTAATAAAGAATGTTGAAATAAGTAAAATAGCTAGGACAGATAAAGCTGGCCCCATGCCGCCCATTTGGTCTAACATAGCAAACAATCCTACTTCTGTACCCATTTCTTTAATTTGGTCATATATATTCGCTCCATCGAACAATTCCATGTGAATACCCGTTCCTCCGAAAACAGAGAACCAAAGTGCACCGATGATTGTTGGTACGAGTAACACACCGATGACAAACTCACGAATTGTACGTCCACGTGACACACGAGCAATGAACGTCCCTACGAATGGTGACCATGCAATCCACCATGCCCAGTAGAAAATTGTCCATGACTGAATCCATTGATTTCCACCTTCATTTAATGGACTTAAACGGAAACTCATACTTGGCAATTCTTGAATGTATGAACCGATTGTTGAAGTGAAATAATTCATAATAAAGTTTGTCGGACCTGCAAATAATACAATTATCATAAGTGCAAACGCTAAAATAATATTCGCATTACTTAAATATTTAATTCCTTTATCGAGTCCCGTTTGTGCAGATAGCATATAAAGAACAGTTACAATTCCGATAATTACTAACTGTGTCGTTAATGTGTTCGGAATGGATGTTAAATAACTAACGCCACCCGCAATTTGCTTTGCACCGAGTCCTAATGATGTTGCCACACCAAATACTGTCGCAAATACAGCTAGCACATCAAACATATGGGCAATACGGCCATGTTCACCGCCCCTAAATAGCGGACCCACTGTCGCACTAATTGTACTTGCCCTTCCTTTTCTAAACGTAAAGTACGCAATACATAATGCTACAAGTGCATATAATCCCCACGGATGTAATCCCCAATGGAAAAATGAGAAACGAAGTGCAAGACGTGCACTCTCTTCAGTTGCACCCTCTCCAAACGGAGGTGTGTATAAATGATTCAACGGTTCTGCAACGCCCCAGAAAACCAAACCAATTCCCATGCCGGCACTAAATAACATAGCAAACCATGTCATATAACTATAATCAGGTTCATCGTCATCTTTACCTAAACGAATCGAACCGTACTTAGAAACAATTAAGAAAATAGCAATTCCTAAGAAAATAGAAACGGAAATAATATAGAACCAACCAAACTTACTAACTAGCGCAGCTTGAATTGCAGTCGTTACATTTCCTAAGCTACCTTTTCCAATAATAGATTCGGGAATAATCCCCCAAAGTGTAAATGCAATACATAATGTTAATGAGACAATAAATGTTTTCGTCAGTTTCCTCATCAAATCCCCCTTCGTATGTTTCATTTCTTGTAAATAACATAAATTCCGATATGTTAAATCGGATAGAAAACTATAGTTTTGCGGTGATTTTCTTTCGGCTCTCTCAAGTTTGCCTTCACCAATTAGAATTCTTATGGACAGCCTTACCTTCCGTATAACCTTTTCACTCTGCAAGAGCTATAAGATAGGAATACTACTGTCAAATTGCGTGAGAAAAATGCGGATGGGGAGAGATTTTCCCCAAAAAGGATGTGTTACAGTTCTAAAAAAGGGCAGATTTATTCTTTACAACCCTTTCTTCTTGTAACAATTATGCGGTTTTTTGCTAGTATATAGCGCGTGTTTATAACTTCACAAACGAGATGTTTATGTTTATATAACTATATTACCCATAAAACGGTAAAATACTCAAGGAATGTAACTGTATAGTAATCATTACGTAACACCCTTGTAATATTTTTATTTACGCCGAAAAAAACATGTTGTATTAAATATTTTGAATATAACTAGAAACCTACTAATTATATGGAATGAAAAACGCTTTCCTCTAATTCTAGCTATATTACAAAGTGTTAACGACTTATTACGAATGGTTTGTAATTGTGTGTTTTCCCCAAATCCGAAAAAATCTGTTGCTATAATGAGGACACGAAAACAAACGCAATGGAGGCTATCATGAAAAAATTAATTGGTATAGCAACAGCAGCAGTTTTTGGTCTTGGGATTTTCACTTCATCTGCCAATGCAGAAACTGTTGTAACAACAGACGTACTAAACGTACGAGAAAACCCTACTACTGAATCAAAAGTTGTCGGTAAATTACTAAATGGTCATAAATTAGATGTTCAAAATACAGAAAACGGATGGTCACAAATCAAATTAGATGGTAAAGACGCATTCGTAAGTACAGAGTTTACAAAAAGCTCTTACTATGTAACAGCTAACGTATTAAATGTACGTGCTGAAGCGAACACAAACTCAGAAATTCTTGGAACGCTTAAGAAAGACGATATGATCGAAACAACGAACCAAGTACAAAATGAGTGGTTACAATTTGAATATAACGGGAAAACAGCTTACGTTCATGTTCCTTTCTTAACAGGTACAGCACCTGTTATTGAGAAACAAGAAACGCCTGCTCCTGCTAAAGCTGCAGCTGCAGCACCAGCTCAAGCTCAAGCACCTGCACCAGTAAAAACGGCTACTAAGCCTGCTGTGAAAGCTGCTGAAACTAGCGAACCATCTGGTGGTCGTGAGTTAACAGTTGTAGCTACAGCATATACAGCTCATCCGAGCGAAAACGGTGGCACATACGGCGGCCGTGTATTAACTGCAATGGGTCATGACCTAACAGCGAACCCAAACATGAAAATGATCGCTGTTGACCCGAAAGTAATCCCATTAGGATCTAAAGTATGGGTAGAGGGTTATGGAGAAGCTATCGCTGGTGATACTGGCGGTGCAATTAAAGGTAACCGTATCGACATTCTACTTGGATCAGATAGCGCTGCTCAAAAATGGGGACGCAAAACTGTTAAAGTGAAAATTTTAAAATAACCAATGACTGCTAAATTACAGCCGGTTCTCTTTATTGAGAGCTGGCTTTTATTTTTTATATAATACATATAAGGAGGTTATGTTCATGAATTTACAAGCAAAAGTAGACTGGGTCGGTACACCAAAACCGTACATATATAAAGATGAAACAACATATGACGCTACTTCTATTGATTTTTCACTCACAAACGATGACAATCGCTATAAGTTGATTGTGCTCAAGTCTGAAAAGAATACACATTACAAAATTGTGCAATATGGAATCAAACCAGGCTCTCAAAAGCCGTTTCCTATCGACGTTCCATTCAAACAAAACATGTTACCAATTATAGAACAAATATTACAAGATCCATATGTACAAGCGATATTAAAAGAAGCTCGCTTCTAATTGCTAAAAAGGATATCACCTAGTCGAAAAATCCGAATAGGTGACATGCTACCTAAAAAAAGAGACTGTTCTAAATGAACAGCCTCTCTCATATTAACGAGTCGGACCAGATACTTCTTCTGATTTCAACGTATTATTTGCACCAAGAGAATGATACAATATCTTGCCATTCCCATTAACCGTTACAATATGGTCATTATTAAAGCTCTTAAATTTAATAGAGCCATCACCGTAACGAATATGGTACTCTTCATATGTCGTTACTTTATATTTCGTAGCACTTTGACGCTCTACATTACGAATTTCCATTGTTAATAAATCTTCTGTAATTCCTTTTTTGTGTAGATATTGCAAGTAATCACGGTCTTCCTTATACGATTTACCGCTCTTATCATAATCATTTTCAATTAAGCTAAAATCATTTAATGCAATTGCACGCACGTTATTATAAATATGATTTTGTACAAAGTCACCAACTGCTGAGCTTGAAGCTTCTTTCGGGAACCTTAAATAATATGTGCTTTGGTCTCCAACTTTGATGCTTTCAGATTTAATGACACCAAAATCAGTGTTTTTCTCTAAATGTACTTCTACCGTTTCATCTGTCGGTACAGGACCAAGTTTATAGCTACCGTAACTTAATTTCCCACGTTTCTTACCATTAACAAAAACATTTGCTTCGCTTTCATCGGAAGAAATGGTTACATAATTTCCTTCAAGTGACAAATTCACTTCCACTGTCCCATTCTTTTCATCTGCTAGATCTACTTCTTTTTCTGTCTCTAATTCAGCAAGTTCTGTCTTCGCCTTCGCCTTTACAACATAAGCACCTGGGAAGTATGGACCTAATTCTTTTGAGGTTTTATCACTAGAAAGCTCTGCTTCTTTTTTATCATTCACATATATTTCAGCATTCTTTGCAGTTGTGCTAACACTCATGTAATAAGATTTCATGCTGAACTTATACTTCGGATATAAGAACCACTCTTTCCCATCTTCTATAATTTGCCCATCTTTAAAAGATGCATTATCACTTGCTAACTTTTGATTTACTGTTTCTTTTTGTAAATAAGACAGTAATGCTTTATTGTACGAAGGATTATCCTTTAAATAACGTATGTAAGCTTTAATATCTTCTGTCTTCACTTTTAAGCTTGGATCGTCTACTTTCAAAAACTCATCGATTGCATTCACATCTTTCTTTTGGAATGCTTCGATCATTGCATTTACTTGCTTTTCCTTCGAAAACTTACTTGCACCGAATTTATATGTACCAAACAAAATAGCAACAACAATGACAAAACCTATAAGTAAAAACATGTTTTTCTTACTTTTCACTTGCCTTTTTTCTCTCCGCATTTCTGAATGAGAAGAAGCTGTTTGATCAGCAATTTCTTCTATTTTACTTCCACACTCAGGACAAAAGTTCAAATGGTCTGCAACCTGATTTTTACAAGTTCCACAAAACTTCAATATGCTCTCCCCCTATTTCTTAGCTAATTTTATTCCAACGAACGCCGCTACATATGTCACAATAAAACTAAACAAAGTTAAATATATAAATGAATTTTGCATAGATAGCACCGTACCACTTGCCTCGAATAAATTCATTACATTTCCAGATACATCAATATTGAGCAATTTCTTGTGCAATTTGCAGCTTCTGCTTTCCTTGTTCTATTCCCTCTTGTAACTTATTCATTCCACTACCTAATTTCGTCTGTAAATCTGACAAGCTAACTCTCTCCCTATAAATATATAGTAATATACAAAATTAACTTCATATATATTACCATGATTTTCTAATTGTGTAATTAGAATTTCATTTTTTCTGTTTTGAGCATTTTTTGTTTATAATGGTAAAGGAAAGAAATCTGTGTACGGAGGAATATTATGCTGCAACACTCAATTACGAAAGATGAAATTATGATGATTGCGAATGAGTTCGTTCAAGGGCTTGATCCGCAGCAAGTTGCTGATCAGGAGCATGTCGCTACAGCTCGGCACCTATATCGTAGTGGTGTTGTCTATAACGTTGACTTTGATGGCTATACGCTATCAGGAACTGTAGATGCTGAAGGCAGCGTATATAGCGTTCACATCCCGATTCGTAATGTCGCTGAAAGCTATTGCGATTGCTTCGCGCCAACGCAATGTGAGCATATGCTTGCTGTGTTACTATCTGCAGCTTCAAGTTTTGGGCAGGTAGGAGACGTATTAACATTATTTAAAAATAATACGAAACCTTCCCTTCCTCCTATTCGAACTGCAAGACAAGTATTGCAATCATCAGCTTTTGAAGAAATGGATTATAAAAGTTGGCACACATACTTTGAAAATGAATTTGAATCATTTAAAAAGGAACAGGCTCGGCTCACTTATAAACAAATGTATTTTCTTATGAGTCTTTTTACAGACTTCTATACAAAATTAGAACGGAAAGCTCCGCGCGTCATTGCTATTCATGAATTATTTAAATTGCACGCGGCACTTTATTGCTTTCAAAAATTATTAGAAGAAATTCAAGAATTTGAAGCAAACAAACTATATTCTTATCACCAACCAGTTAACGTCGTTCGTCTATTCGTTGATAAAGTTGAATCTATCGTTAGGGACTTAAAAACAGAATCGATTCCGGCAGAATCTGAACCGATTTTACAAGAAACAGCTCGGCTCACGCATGAAGTATTCTTCTCTACCGATGCCTATACACAAGAGCGATTCTTCATTTATCGTCACATATGGGGTGAATTGTTAAGAACAGAAGAACAGCTACAGGAAGAAGCAAAACGGATCGATACTAAAATGAATCCACTTTCCAAAGCATTAGCCTCTTCTCATCTGCTCTTTTTAAATAATGAAGATTTATTGGCAATGGAATTACTCGAAAAACAGCCTGCTTCTGTCGTAAGCCTTTATTTTTATTGGTTAGAAGAGTTATTAAGTGCAATGCAGTGGGATCGCGGGAAAAACTGGCTTTCCTTTACGTATAAACAAGTAAAGAAAACAATACTCGAACAAGAGAATACCGTCTTCATACAAGATATCGTTCGGTTATTTGTAATGATGTATGAAACGTATGCAACACACACAAATGAACAAGCGGGATTAGAAATGATTTTACAAGAACTCCTGCCGTATAGTTTCGCAAATTACGAACAATACGTACTAGCGAAGAAACAATACCGTGCATGGGCAGAACTTCATCTCTTATATGGATTTGAGGCAATCGAACTTTTGAAAGAACCATTGAAAGATATTGAAAAAGAAGCGCCTGAAGCAGCACTTCCTCTTTATCACCTTGCCGCAACAGCAGCAATTGAAGAACGGAATCGCAAATCATATAGACGTGCCGTTCGTTACTTAAAGAAATTACGTATGCTTTATAAACGACTGAAACGAACTGATGAATGGGATGCCTTCATTATTCACATTGCTAATTTACATTCACGTCTGCGCGCACTACAAGAGGAATTACGGAAAGGAAAATTAATCGATGATCATACAAACTGAAGTAACAATTAGGCTCCAGCACGTTAGTCAAGGTTGGTTCCTTTGGGGAGAAGATGATAGCGGTGCTCCCTTATCCGTAGCAATTTGGAAACAAAATGCATTCACATGGCACTCTACTTCCTTCTACGGCACGTTTCTAAAAGAAGCAACGTATGAAGGTAAACAAGGCGTTATGCTAACGAATGTGCAAGCATTTGAATACATCGCAAATAAACCGATGAACTCATTTGCAAATATGCAAATGAACGGTCCTATTACAGCACTTACAAAGGATGCAAATGAATTATGGGACGCTTTCGTAAGTGGAAGCTTCGTACCCAATATGGAGCGTTGGTCTCATCAGCCATCTTGGAAAGTTCAGAATACCCCAATTGAAGATGACACGTTAGCATCACTTTTCACTTCAGCGGTGAACGAAAGTATTTTGCAAGATAGTCGCTCAAATGATGGCTGGGAAGATGCAAAGAGACTATATGAACATTACGACTTTACGAAAAGACAATTGGAAGCAGCACTACATGAGGAAGATTGGCTTCGAAAAATTGGTTACATTGAAGATGATCTTCCATTTATAGTTGGATTAAGACTTCAAGAACCACAAGAAGAATTTGAAATGTGGAAGCTCGAAACAATCGTTACGCCAAAGCGTGGTGCTCATCGCATATATGTATATGAGAATATCGATTCCTTGCCAAAAAGGTGGCACGATTACGAAGAACGTATTCTTGAAACACAAGAAGGATTCAGTAAGCTCATACCGTGGCTAAAAGAGGACGACAAGTTCAGGGAAGAACTCTTTGAAACAGAAGCTTGGAACTTCTTAACCGAAGCAAGTAATGAATTACTCGCAGCAGGTATTACAATTTTACTACCATCATGGTGGCAAAATTTAAAAGCAACAAAACCGAAGTTACGTGTACAGCTGAAGCAAAGTACAGCACAAACACAATCTTTCTTCGGCATGAATACGCTCGTTAATTTCGACTGGCGCATTTCAACGGACGGAATTGATTTATCAGAAAGCGAATTTTTTGAACTTGTTGAGCAGAACAAACGCCTTTTCAATTTAAATGGTCAATGGATGAGACTTGATCCTGCCTTTATTGAAGAAGTAAAAAAACTAATGAACCGTGCAGATAAATATGGACTAGAAATGAAAGACGTGTTGCAGCAACATTTATCTAACACCGCGGAAACAGAAATTGTAGAAGACGATAGTCCGTTTACCGATATTGAAATCGAACTAGATGGATATTATGAAGAGCTTTTCCAAAAACTTCTGCACATTGGAGATATTCCAAAAGTAGATGTACCCTCTTCGCTACAAGCAACACTCCGTCCATATCAACAACACGGTATTGAATGGTTGCTATACTTACGAAAGCTTGGATTTGGAGCATTATTAGCCGATGATATGGGACTTGGAAAAAGTATTCAAACGATAACTTACTTACTATACGCTAAAGAAAACAATCTCCAAACAGGACCTGCATTAATTGTTGCACCAACATCAGTCCTTGGAAATTGGCAAAAAGAATTTGAGCGTTTCGCACCAAATTTACGTGTTCAGTTACATTACGGGGGTAACCGAGCTAAGGATGAGTCATTTAAAGACTTCCTTCAATCAGCAGATGTTGTATTAACTTCTTATGCATTAGCTCAGCTTGATGAAGAAGAACTTAGTACCTTATGCTGGGATGCTGTTATTTTAGATGAAGCTCAAAATATAAAAAACCCACATACGAAACAGTCGAAAGCAGTAAGAAACCTACAAGCAAATCACAAAATTGCTTTAACCGGTACACCAATGGAAAACCGACTTGCTGAGCTTTGGTCTATTTTCGACTTTATCAATCATGGGTATCTCGGAAGCTTAGGACAATTCCAGCGCCGCTTCGTCACACCGATTGAAAAGGACCGTGATGAAGGAAAAATCCAGCAAGTACAACGATTTATCTCGCCATTTTTACTGCGTCGTACGAAGAAAGATCAAACAGTCGCATTAAACTTGCCAGATAAACAAGAACAAAAAGCTTATTGTCCACTAACTGGTGAACAGGCCTCCTTATATGAACAACTTGTTCAAGATACATTACAAAATGTAGAAGGATTAAGTGGAATTGAAAGACGCGGATTTATATTACTTATGCTGAATAAGCTAAAACAAATTTGTAACCACCCAGCCCTTTATTTGAAAGAAGAAGAACCACAAGATATCATCGAACGCTCTATGAAAACAAAAACGGTAATGGAGCTCATCGAAAATATAAAAGACCAAAATGAAAGTTGCCTAATCTTCACTCAATACATTGGCATGGGGAACATGCTAAAACGTATGCTAGAAGAAAAATTCGGTCAGCGTGTCCTCTTCTTAAACGGGAGTGTACCGAAGAAAGAACGTGACAAGATGATCGAGCAGTTCCAAAACGGAACGTATGACATCTTCATTTTATCATTAAAGGCCGGCGGAACAGGATTGAACTTAACTGCTGCCAACCATGTCATTCACTATGACCGCTGGTGGAATCCAGCTGTAGAAAACCAAGCAACAGACCGTGCATATCGCATTGGTCAAAAACGCTTCGTTCACGTTCATAAACTCATTACAACGGGAACGCTTGAAGAAAAAATTGATGAAATGTTAGAAAGAAAACAATCATTAAACAACGCCGTCATTACAAGCGATAGTTGGATGACCGAACTATCAACAGACGAACTAAAAGAATTACTTGGCGTATAAATCAAAAAGGAGCAAATCTCTAAATGAGATTAGCTCCTTTTTCTATGCCAAAACCAATTGCTTATTATAATTCCTGTTAACCCGCCGCACGTATCAAGCAATGAGTCTTGCCACATCGGTGTACGATCTCCTGTAAACCATTGATGAATTTCATCAAATGTTGCATAACCTGCAACGAAAAGGAGGGCGTATGCAAAGCATCTTTTTCTCGAATAACCCGATCGATGAAAAGCATAATACGTCAATGAACCTAGCATAAAGAACACCATAAAATGAGCACCTTTACGAAGGAAAAACTCAACAAATCCACCTACACCTTTATTTGCGATGCTAACAGGTGTACCTCCGCCATAATCGATAGATACCCATGAAAAATGCTCTTTCACAAACTCAACATTTACATATTGCTCAATATTTGAGCGCATATCCTGTTTTTTATATGGCTGTGCTGAGGAATAGAAAATAAGCCCCATCCATAGTAATACAGGAATCCAAAATAACCATTTACGATTCATTCTCCCGAAAGCTCCTCTCTTAGTCTTTTAAGAGTACCAAAAAAAAGAAAAAATTTCACGCCAAAACATGACATTTACTCCCTATTTATAAAGTGAAAGGGGGTGATAAACATGGCAGTTGAAACAATCGTAATGGATTTAACTTTACGCCTTGTATTAAACGGAGGATTAGACAAAAACGGTAAAACAGTTTTAAAGAACAAACAATTCAAACGTGTGAAAACAAATGCAGATTTAGGAAAAGTGCATGAAGTAGCACGTGCTCTTACTTCACTACAACAATCATCACTTCAAGCTGTACAACTTGTAAGCACGTCAGATCTTTCTAACCTGTAAAGTGAAACTTTAATCAGTGGGGGGTGTTTACCCCACTGATTATTATCCCACACCAAGCGAGCGGTTGCGGGATAAATAAAAAGGAGGGAATAAAACATGCAAGTACTAGAGTTAATTTTCGTGAAAGAAGATGGAAAAACAGTTGCCTTTTCTATCGAAAATCCCATCACACCAGTAAATGAACTAGTCGTAAATCAAGTAATGGATACCATTCTTTCTTCATCTGTATTTTCATCAATTGGTGAAAATGCTCGTAAAAAAGGGGCTCGCCTCATAGAAAAAAACATATCTGAAGTTCAGATCACTCCGTAAATCAAAAAGACGAATCTGCATTATTTTGCAGATTCGTCTTTTTTCTTCGGCATTTCAATCGGGATAAAGATGTTTGAAAAACCAACGCAAACATACTTATAATTCTCTCCGCCTACATCAAACTCTGTCTTATATGTCGAGAAGAAAATATAATCATTTCGCTTTGTATAATGATCGATTAATAGTCCAACTTGTGGCTCAACATACTTATTTGCCAATTTCTTTCCCGCCGATGCTATATCGCCAAGTATACCCTCTTTGTTTTCTTTCTCAACCTCATCTAGCTTCTTACTTACATCATTACGCTTCATAAATTGTTTTGCTGCCCAATCCGTATATTCTCCCTTACCCGGATTACTATTTGCTAAATAAACTAAGAGAATAACAGCTAGAACCATAATAATATACTTTTTCTTCATGCTATATCACCGCCTACTCTTTTCTATTTTCATATATATGTACAAGCGATACAAATTAGAAAGACTATCATCTATTGATTGTAAACGAACAGTAAAAATTTACAATACGCAACAGAAGATTAATAGCAACTTTACATAATTCGTATATAATTATATACGAATTAATTTCTATAAGGGAGGATTTAGAATCATGGATAATGAAAATGATATTTTTATTTCTCGTTCTACAATGATGCTCGAACCTTGCAAACACCCTTATTACCGGACAAAAATTATTGACAGTAGCGGTGACCCCCTGCACTCTTGCCAAACAGCTATCCAACTCATAAAGAAATCTTGTCTAACAAATGTTCATTCTACTTATCAAGGTAGACGGCATGCAGTCCAAGCAAACTTTAATTTCAAACGAAATGTTCCGATTCCAATTAATCATAGAGAATATATTTGC